>NZ_ACZV01000005.1:1800000-2100000 GCF_000176235.1 Vibrio orientalis CIP 102891 = ATCC 33934
ATCCCAGTAATCAAGCCACAAGATGGCTCTGAGCTAGATGTCTCTGAAGCGGCTTACACAGAGAAAGGTGTATTGTTCGATTCAGGCGAATTCGACGGCCTAGAATTCCAAGCAGCATTCGATGCAATCGCAGCGAAGCTAGAAGCAGAAGGCAAAGGCACTAAGACAGTAAACTTCCGTCTACGTGACTGGGGTGTATCTCGTCAACGTTACTGGGGCGCACCAATCCCAATGGTCACGACTGAAGACGGTGAAGTTCATCCAGTACCCGCTGACCAACTACCAGTGATTCTTCCAGAAGACGTGGTAATGGACGGCGTAACTAGTCCAATCAAAGCAGACAAAGAATGGGCGAAGACAACTTTCAACGGCGAACCTGCTCTACGTGAGACAGATACGTTCGATACCTTCATGGAGTCTTCTTGGTACTACGCGCGCTACTGTTCACCACAAGCTGACGATATCCTAGATCCGGAAAAAGCAAACTACTGGCTACCAGTAGACCAGTACATCGGTGGTATCGAGCACGCTTGTATGCACCTATTGTACTCTCGTTTCTTCCACAAACTACTACGTGATGCTGGCTACGTAACGTCTGATGAACCGTTCAAGCAACTACTATGTCAAGGCATGGTTCTAGCGGATGCGTTCTACCATGAGAACGAGAAAGGCACGAAAGAGTGGGTTGCACCTACTGACGTTGCTGTAGAGCGTGACGGTAAAGGCCGCATCACTTCTGCAAAAGACAACCAAGGCCGTGACGTTGCTCACTCAGGCATGATCAAAATGTCTAAGTCGAAAAACAACGGTATCGACCCACAAGAGATGGTAGATAAGTACGGTGCTGACACTGTACGTCTATTCATGATGTTTGCATCACCTGCAGACATGACGCTTGAGTGGCAAGAGTCTGGTGTTGAAGGTGCAAACCGTTTCCTTAAGCGTGTTTGGAAACTGGTTCACGCTCACTCTTCTAAGGGCGCTGCTGAATCTGTTGACGTTGCTGCGCTTTCTGGTGACCAAAAAGCACTACGTCGTGATGTTCACAAGACCATCTCGAAAGTAACGGACGATATCGGCCGTCGCCAAACGTTCAACACTGCGATCGCTGCAATCATGGAGCTGATGAACAAACTAGCGAAAGCGCCTCAAGAATCAGCACAAGACCGTGCGATCCTTGATGAAGCGCTAAAAGCGGTAGTTCGCATGCTTTACCCAATGACTCCGCACATCTCTTACGAAATGTGGATTGCTCTTGGCGAATCAAACGTAGACTCAACAACATGGCCGACGTTTGACGAGAAAGCACTAGTTGAAGACGAGAAGACTATCGTTGTAATGATCAACGGTAAGCTACGTGCGAAGCTAACGGTTGCTGCAGACGCGACAGAAGAGCAAGTTCGTGAACTTGGTCTAAACGATGAGAACGCTAAAAAGTTCCTAGATGGCTTAACGATCCGCAAAGTTATCTTCGTACCGGGTAAGCTTCTAAACATCGTTGCTAACTAAGCACAGTTGCAAACTAGAAAGTACAGCGAACTAATCGCAGATAAGTAAGTCATATGCAGGGTAGCTTTAGTCTATTGAACTAAAGCCTTACCCTGCACTATTTATCTTAAGGTTTTAGTCTCCAGTGTGAGCCATAGAATCGTAAGATAAATATTCCAATAATCGAGAGCCCTATATCCATGTTTCATAGCGCATCACGCCTGATCTCAAAGTCATCAATCAAGCTTACCAGTGTTGTTCTAATGGCAAGTCTTCTATCGGCTTGCGGTTTCCATCTTCGCGGTGATTACTCTGTCCCAGAAGAGCTAGAAACAATGTCTCTAACCAGCTACGACCAATACAGTACTTTCACTCGAATGATGAAAGGTCAATTGCGCATGAGTGAGATTGAAGTCGTCGCACCGGCAGAGAACGTACCTAACCTGCATCTCTTAAGCGAAGGGGTTGGCGAACGTACGCTTTCTCTTTACCAAAACACTCGCGCAGCAGAAAAAGAGCTGACTTTCCGTGCCTCTTACCGTGTGACACTTCCGGAGCTAGGGGCAAAAACGTTCTCCACTAGCGTAACCCGTAGTTACCTTGATAACCCGCTAACGGCACTGGCAAAGTCGGTAGAACGAGACATGATTGAAGACGAGATGCGTAAACTTGCCGCGACACAAATCATTCGTCAAATGGGTCGCCTAAGAGCAGATATTGAAGCGAATGAACTGCTTGAGCAAGAACAAGAAGCGCAACTGAAAGCGGAAGAAGAGCAATACCGAGTGAAAACTTTCTACTCAGAGGATTCTCAAGGTCAAACCACTTCTGAAGCGCCAGTGAATCAGTAATTATTATGCGAATTTTCGCCGATCGTTTAGTGGAGCAGCTCAATAAGCAGCTCCACCCTACTTATCTAATCTTTGGCAGTGAACCACTGCTTATTCAAGAATCTCGTCAAGCGATTCAAAAAGCCGCTTTCGCGCAGGGGTTTGAAGAACGTCACCGCTTTGCTATCGATAACTCGTTTGATTGGAACGCCGTTTATGACTGCTGCCAAGCAATGAGTCTATTCTCAGCCCAGCAGATCATTGAGCTTGAACTGCCCGAGTCTGGCGTTAATGCCGGCATTGCCAAAGAACTGATTTCAGTCTCAGAGATGCTGCATAGCGATATTATCTTTGTACTGATTGGTAGCAAACTGACCAAAGCTCAAGAGAATGCTAAATGGTTTAAAGCTTTGGCAAATAATGGCTGTTGGGTGAACTGCTTAACCCCTGATATTCAAAGGTTGCCCCAGTTTGTTCAAGCTCGTTGCCGTGCATTAAACCTAAAGCCGGATCAAGAAGCCGTTCAAATGCTTGCTCAGTGGCATGAGGGCAACTTGTTCGCATTAACCCAGAGTCTTGAGAAACTAGCCTTACAATACCCTGATGGCATATTAAACCTAGTCAGACTGGAAGAGTCACTAAGTCGCCATAACCACTTTACCGCTTTTCACTGGATTGATGCTCTACTTGCGGGTAAAGCAAAGCGCTCACAAAGAATACTCCGCCAACTGGAAGCAGAAGGCGTTGAAAGTGTCATTTTGATCCGTACGGTGCAAAAAGAGCTCACCCAACTTTTGAATATGGCCAATCAAATCCAGCTCAAGCCAATTGGACAGGTATTTGAGAGTTATCGTATTTGGCAATCAAAGCGCCCACTCTATTCATCGGCGCTAAACCGATTAACACCACGAAAAATAATTCAATTACTACAACTATTAGCCAAAATAGAATTACTGGTAAAAACTCAGTACGATCAATCAAGCTGGCCACTACTTCACCAGTTGAGTACCGAGATTTGCCTGCCGCAAGTGAAGCTATAAAAAGCGTGATATACTTCGCCGCCAAAAATTAGAAAACCGCTACAACAGCGTAACATCAACGAGGACAACACCTTGCAACTTGAAGAGTTAAATAACTTCCTAGTCGACAAAGTAGATGACATGAAAGCCCAAGACATCAAAACGATTGATGTACAGGGTAAATCAAGCATTACCGATTTTATGATCGTGTGTACGGGCACGTCGAAACGTCACGTGGCTTCTATCGCTGAGCACGTTGCAAAAGAATCAAAAATGGCTGGTATGGAACCTCTTGGTATTGATGGTGAAGCAGAAGGTGAGTGGGTTGTTGTAGACATGGGCACAACCATAATTCACGTGATGCAAGAAGAACAACGAGAGCTTTACCAACTTGAAAAGCTTTGGGGCTAATCAATGAAGATACAATTGATTGCCGTTGGCACTAAAATGCCAAAGTGGGTCGAAGAAGGCTTTCAAGAGTACAAACGCCGCTTCCCACATGACATGCCACTAGAGCTTGTTGAAATTTCAGCCGGAAAACGCGGAAAAAATGCCGACATTGCAAGGATTCTGCAAAAAGAAGGCGAGGCAATGCTGGCAGCCGTGCCAAAAGGCAATCGAATTGTTACTCTCGACATCCCTGGTAAAAAGTGGGATACACCGCAACTAGCGGAACAACTAGAGAGCTGGAAGCTCGACGGGCGTGATGTATCGATCCTTATCGGTGGTCCAGAAGGTCTGGCTCCCGCTTGTAAAGCGGCCGCCGACCAAAGCTGGTCGCTATCAGCACTAACGTTGCCACACCCGTTAGTGCGTATTGTCATGGCAGAAAGTTTATACCGAGCGTGGAGCATTACCGCTAACCACCCGTACCACCGAGAATAACCATAGATGTTACGAAAGCGTACCCAGATAAGGGATTACCATGAGGAAGCGCGGCTATTTAAGAGTCGCGCTGTTGTCGCTTTCATTGGTATCGTTACGATGATGGGACTTCTGGTTACCAACCTATACAATATCCAGATCAACCAATATCAAGATTATAAAACTCGTTCTAACGATAACCGAATCAAAGTGGTTCCTATTGCACCCAACCGCGGGTTAATTTACGACCGCAATGGTAACCTATTAGCTGAAAACCGCCCGGTATTCAGCCTTGAAATCACGCCTGAAAAAATAGAAGACATGGATGACACCATCCAACGTCTACAAAAGATCCTAACGATTACCCCAGAGCAAGTTGAACGTTTTGAGAAAGAGCGCCGTCAAACACGTCGCTTTAAGTCGGTCCCAATCCTGACTCAGTTAACTCAGGATCAAGCCGCGAAGTTTTCCGTTAATCAGTACAAGTTCCCCGGCGTTTCAATTAATGCCGCATTAAAACGTCACTACCCGTATGGCGAAGTACTCACGCACGTTATTGGCTATGTGTCACGTATCAATGACCGTGACATGCAGAGACTTATTCGAGAAGAGAAAGATGCAAACTACCAAGCGACACGAGACATCGGTAAGCTTGGCATTGAACGCTACTATGAAGATCTTCTCCACGGCACAGCGGGTTATCAAGAGGTCGAAGTCAACAGCCGCGGCCGAGTGATTCGCACACTTAAATACGTACCACCTGAACCAGGAAAAGACATTGTTCTTAACTTAGATATCGATTTACAGATCTATATCCATGAACTTCTTGCTGGTCGTCGCGGCAGCGCTGTTGTACTCGATCCTGAAGACAATGGCGTGTTAGCGATGGTGTCGAGCCCGAGTTACGACCCCAACGCGTTTGTACACGGCATTTCAAGTAAAAATTATAGCGCGCTACTCAATGATATAAATCGTCCTCTGGTGAATCGTGCAACACTAGGTATCTATCCACCAGCGTCAACCATCAAGCCATTTATGGCAGTGGCAGCCCTACAAGAAGGGGTCATCACACCTTATACCACTCGAAACGACCCTGGTTACTGGAAGATTCCAAACTCAAAAACTCGTCCATTCCGTGACTGGTTAGCATGGGGACATGGCAAAGTCGATATCGTGAAGTCGATTGAAGAATCAGTGGATACTTTCTTCTACCAGATTGCCTATGACATGGGGATTGATCGAATCTCTCGCTGGATGATGATGTTTGGCTTTGGTGACTACACCGGTATTGATATCTACGAAGAGAGCAAGGCTAATATGCCAACCCGTGATTGGAAAATGGCCCGTCACCGTGTGCCTTGGTATCAAGGTGATACCATTCCTGTAGGTATCGGGCAAGGTTACTGGACCGCAACGCCGATGCAAATCGCTAAAGCAACTTCTGTTTTAGTCAAACGCGGGGAAGTTGTCGCACCACACCTATTACGTGCAACGATTGAAAATAGCGAACGATTCGAACAGCAACAACTGTCAGACATCGAAACCTACCCGCCGATTACTGGGGTAAAGGAGCGCTACTGGGATATAGCCGTAGAAGGCATGCGTCTGGTTAACCACGGTAAGAAAGGTACGGCGCGCCGAGCATTTTACAAAACGGAATATGTCAGTGCCGGAAAATCAGGTACTGCACAAGTCTTTGGCCTAGCTGAAGATGAAGAATATAACGCGGATGAAATCGCAGAGCACTTACGAGATCACGCACTATTTACTGGCTTTGCACCAATTGACGATCCGAAACTCATCGTCACGATCGTATTGGAAAATGCAGGTGGTGGTTCCTCTCAAGGCGGTCCTGTGGTGAGACGGATTTTTGACCACGCGTTAGTTGAAGATCAAAAGGCAAATTAATATGGATTTAAATCCAGCAACTGGTGAAAACCGCGTTCTATTTGAACGCTTCCACCTAGACTTACCATTGCTACTTGGCATTCTTGCACTAATGGGGTTTGGCCTCGTGGTGATGTACAGTGCGAGCGGACAAAGTCTGGCGATGATGGACCGCCAAGCGATGCGTATGGGTCTATCGCTTGGTGTGATGCTGATCCTCGCACAAATCCCACCTCGTACTTATGAAGCCTTGGCTCCGTTGATGTTTGTCGGTGGCGTGGTTTTACTGCTTGGGGTACTGTTCTTTGGCGAAGCTTCCAAAGGTGCTCAACGCTGGCTGAATTTAGGTTTTATCCGTTTTCAGCCCTCGGAACTCCTAAAACTTGCGGTTCCATTGATGATCGCTCGCTATATTGGTAAGCGCCCACTACCTCCAACATTCCAAACGTTAGTGATCTCTTTGGTGATGGTATTTGTGCCAACCATTTTGATCGCTAAACAGCCTGACTTAGGTACGTCAATCCTTATCGCAGCATCTGGTATCTTTGTTATTTTCCTTGCTGGTATTAGCTGGAAGATCATCTTTGCCGCCGCTTGTGGTCTAGGCGCATTTCTACCAATACTGTGGTTCTTCTTGATGCGTGAGTATCAAAAAGTCAGGGTAAGAACACTGTTCAACCCAGAGTCCGATCCGCTTGGGGCTGGCTACCACATTATTCAAAGTAAAATCGCGATTGGTTCAGGTGGTATCTCTGGCAAGGGGTGGTTGCAAGGTACTCAGTCTCAGCTTGAGTTTTTACCCGAGCGACACACAGACTTTATCTTCGCTGTTATTGCTGAAGAATGGGGCCTGATTGGCATCTTGCTCCTCCTCAGTCTGTATTTATTTATCATTGGACGAGGTTTGGTATTAGCGAGTAAAGCTCAGACCGCCTTCGGCCGAATGATGGCAGGAAGTATCGTATTAAGCTTCTTCGTCTATGTGTTCGTTAATATTGGTATGGTCAGTGGCATCTTGCCAGTAGTGGGGGTTCCACTACCTCTTATCAGTTACGGTGGTACATCCATGGTGACCCTAATGGCTGGCTTTGGCATCTTAATGTCGATTCATACCCACAGAAAAGCATTCTCTAAGGCAATATAATGATTAACAAGCAGCTACTGCTCCCTACACTTCTGGCTAGCCTAGTGCTGGCTGGGTGTTCTTCATCCCCATCGAAACGCTATTCGATTGATGATGATATTGCCCCAGATACACCAATCAGTGTTGATCATATTGAAGATGCAACACCGCAATACGAACCTTATAGCTTAGGGGGTAACAGTAATTACACGCTACGCGGCGAGAGCTATACAATCATTAAAGATCCAAACGGATTTAAGCAAGAGGGCCAAGCCTCTTGGTACGGTAAGAAGTTTCATGGTCACCTGACGTCCAATGGTGAAATCTATGACATGTACTCAATGACAGCAGCGCATAAAGAGCTGCCAATTCCAAGTTATGTCAAAGTCACTAATAAGGACAACGGGAAAACCACAGTAGTACGAGTTAACGATCGTGGCCCTTTCCATCCGGGACGTATTATTGATCTCAGCTATGCTGCGGCATTAAAGCTTGATGTCATTCGTACTGGAACGGCCAACGTCGCAATTGAAGTCATTTCCGTGGATCGACCGACTCAAACCCACAAGCAAGATGCACTGCCAAAGTTCATTGTGCAGGTTGCTTCTTCAAAACATCAAGATCGCGTTGAAACTTTAGCGCAAGACTTGAGTCAAAAGCTATCAGTGAAGAGCTACGTCAATTCTGCTAGCGATATTCACCGTGTTTTTTTAGGTCCGTTTAACGATTATATGCAGACCCAAAAAGCACTAGAGCAAGTAAAAGAACTGGGTTATACCAGCGCTTTCATAAAATCCCACTAGTCCTCAATCCAGTGTACTTAATCACTACACTGGCTTGAGTGATTGATTCTGTTAAGATATGGACAGTTTTAGATAAACCTGTAGTCACTATGAAAAAAAACTCACTAATTAAATCAGTGTTTGCGTCATCAATTGCGCTTTCTGCAACCATCGCAACGTCTGCTTTCGCATCTCCAATTGTTGTTCCTGACGCTCCTCAAATCGCAGCTAAAGGTTACGTTTTGATGGACTTCCATTCTGGTAAAGTTCTGGCAGAGAAAGAAATGAACACCAAGCTTTCTCCTGCGAGTCTTACCAAAATGATGACCAGCTACGTAATCGGTCAAGAACTTGAGCGTGGCAACATCTCTCTACAAGACGATGTGACTATCAGTAAAAACGCTTGGGCAAAGAACTTCCCTGATTCATCGAAGATGTTCATTGAAGTTGGCACCACCGTTAAAGTTGAAGACCTAAACCGCGGTATCATTGTTCAATCTGGTAACGATGCGTGTGTTGCAATGGCTGAACACATCGCTGGTTCTGAAGACGCGTTTGTCGACCTAATGAACGCTTGGGCTGATACCATTGGTATGAAAGACACGCACTTTGCTAACGTACACGGTCTAGATAACCCGAACCTTTACTCAACGCCTTATGATATGGCTCTACTTGGTAGCGCGCTAATCCGCGATGTGCCAGATGAGTACCGTATCTATTCAGATAAGAAATTTACTTACAACGGCATCACCCAATACAACCGTAACGGTCTACTTTGGGATAAGAGCATGAACGTTGACGGCATTAAAACTGGTCACACAAGCAACGCTGGCTATAGCCTAGTGAGCTCAGCGACTGAAGGTCAAATGCGCCTAGTTGCGGTTGTGATGGGCACTAAAAATGCGAACGCACGTAAGTCTGAAAGCAAAAAGCTGCTTAGCTATGGCTTCCGCTTCTTTGAAACAGTGGCTCCGCATAAAGCTGGCGAAACATTTGTTGAAGAGAAAATCTGGATGGGTAACAAAGATACTGTTGCGCTAGGTCTTGACCAAGATACCTACGTAACGTTACCTCGTGGCCAAGCGAAAAACCTAACCGCTAGCTTTGTACTTGAAAAGGAGCTAGAAGCCCCAATTATGAAGGGTGACGTAGTTGGTAAGCTATACTATCAACTAGAAGGTGAAGATATTGCAGAGTACCCACTTCTTGCGCTAGAAGACGTAGAACAAGGCAGCCTATTTAGCCGCCTATGGGATTACATTGTAATGCTGTTTAAAAGCTTCCTGTAATTTCTGCATGTAGCTGATAAGAAGCCGCCTAGTGCGGCTTTTTTAATTGTATTTATAATATTGAGCCGCGAATCTCGGTGCCTTGAGATCCTCATCGATAGGCAGTACTATTCCGCGCTGCAAACAACGACTTTCAACTTGGAGTTCCAACATGCTGAACATTAACTCAGACGCTAAACTGAAAGACCTGCTTGAGTTCCCTTGTTCTTTTACTTACAAGGTTATGGGCTATGCAAAGCCTGAACTACCAGAGAAGGTTCTAGAAGTAATCCAACGCCATGCTCCAGGTGATTACAGCCCGACGGTTAAGCCAAGTGCTAAGGGCAATTACCACTCGGTGTCAGTGAACATCACTGCCACTTCAATCGAGCAGGTTGAAACGCTTTACAAAGAACTCGGTGAGATCGACATCGTACGTATGGTTCTATAGGGCTTATTAAGCCTAAATAAATTTGATAGATTCAAATTATTTTGAAAGCAGCGAAAGCTGCTTTCTTTTTAGATATCAAACAGATAAATATCCTGCAAAAACTCTAGGGTTAAAAATGTGTTACTGGCATATAGTTCGATTGCCAGAAGCAGTTTATAATCCGTCTACTTTATTAATCGACGATGGAACAGCGGAATGCAAAACCAGCTTGTAGTGAAACATCTCGGCAGACAAGATTACGAGCCAATTTGGCGCGCAATGCATGACTTCACCGATAACAGAACGGATGAAACCGCCGATGAAGTTTGGCTCGTTGAACACAACCCTGTGTTCACTCAAGGGCAAGCGGGTAAAGCAGAGCACTTACTGAACACTGGCGACATTCCCGTGGTACAAAGTGACCGCGGTGGTCAAGTGACCTACCATGGACCTGGTCAGCTAGTCGCGTATTTCCTGATAAACCTTCGTCGTAAGAAAATTGGTGTACGAGATCTCGTCACGCATATCGAGAATCTCGTAATTAACACGCTAAAGACATACAATATCGACTCTGCAGCGCGCCCAGATGCACCGGGTGTGTATGTAGATGGCAAAAAAATCTGTTCCTTAGGTTTGCGAATCCGTAAAGGATGTTCGTTCCATGGTTTAGCATTAAATGTAAATATGGATCTATCGCCGTTCCACCGGATCAATCCTTGTGGTTATGCCGGAATGGAAATGGTTCAAGTGAGTCAACTTGGTGGTCCAAGTGACATTATCGAGGTCGAACATAAGCTAGTCGAAGAACTGGTGGCTCTACTCGGTTATGACCACGTTGAATCCACAACATTAGCCAGCCAATAAGACAAACAGTAACGAGAAGTAAGAGAAGCATGAGTAAACCAATCCAAATGGAAAAAGGCGTTAAATACCGCGACGCTGACAAAATGGCACTGATTCCAGTAAAGAACATGCCAACAGAGCAAAAAGAAGTTCTTCGTAAACCTGAATGGATGAAGATCAAGCTCCCAGCGGACAGCCAACGTATCCAAGACATTAAGTCGGCTATGCGTAAAAATAACCTCCACTCTGTTTGTGAAGAGGCTTCATGTCCAAACCTAGCGGAATGCTTTAACCACGGTACCGCTACATTTATGATCCTTGGTGCAATCTGTACTCGTCGCTGCCCATTCTGTGACGTTGCCCATGGGCGCCCTCTTACTCCTGAAGCGGATGAGCCGAAAAAACTGGCGAAAACCATCCAAGATATGAAACTGAAGTATGTCGTTATTACGTCTGTTGACCGTGACGACCTGCGTGATGGTGGTGCACAACACTTCGCTGATTGTAACCGAGAGATCCGTGCTCTTAACCCGAACATTAGAATTGAAACCCTTGTCCCTGACTTCCGTGGCCGCATGGATGTCGCACTGGATCTAATGAAAGACAATCCACCAGATGTATTCAACCACAACCTAGAGACAGCACCGCGCCTATACCGCAAGGCTCGTCCAGGTGCGAACTACAAGTGGTCACTACAACTGCTACAGAAGTTCAAAGAGCAGCACCCAGACATCCCAACAAAATCTGGCGTTATGATGGGCCTTGGTGAAACTAAAGAAGAGATCATTCAAGTATTGAAAGACCTTCGCGAACATGGTGTTACCATGCTGACACTCGGCCAATATCTTGCACCAAGCCGTCACCACTTACCCGTCGAGCGTTATGTTCCGCCTTCTGAGTTTGATGAGCTTAAAGAAATCGCGCTTGAGCTAGGCTTTACTCACGCAGCGTGTGGCCCATTCGTACGTTCTTCGTACCATGCTGACCTTCAAGCGCAAGGCGTAGAAGTAAGCTAAAAGTTTATGAAAACGATTAAAAGGCTGGCTAAATATATCAGCCTTTTTTAATTTCTATTGAATGCACAACTACTCTTATATAGGCTTACCTAACGAGTTATGAGTACAAGATAAAATCACCTAAGGATTTATTATGAAGAGATTAGGACTAGTCGCAGTGGCGCTGGCGACACTTACTGCTGGCTGCGCTTCAAATACAAAGCAAGACAACTTTCGTGAAGCCTCTTTTGAGCTTTGTAATACCGACGTTTCTCTTTATTCAGTTAGTGACGATGAGCGCGTACGTATTGTTTGTGCTGACGGTTCTAAGTTTTCTCTAAACAGTGAAGACACTTTGGCAACAATGCGTGATATTAACTTCGACTACTGTGATGGTGAAGGTCTAGGTAAGTTTAGCGAAAGCAGCAAATACTACTCATTCAAATGTAAGTCAGGCACGCTGATTAGCTTACCTAAGTAGGCGAGTTACGAAAGCATAAAGGGTTGACGCTTAAAAACGTCAACCCTTTTTAGTTTGAATAAACAAGTCTGTCACCCTCAAGAAAGATGCCCGAGTGAGTTGGGGATATCTTCTTGCGAGTAGAAGGCGTTTAGAGATTCCCTACTCTCTCCTCCGTCGTTCTATGGAATGACACGATACCCGCTCCGTCATTCCCGAGAGGGAGGTACGACCGAGTTGGGAATCTATTCCAGCAAGTAGAAGGCGTTTAGAGATTCCCTACTCTCTCCTCCGTCGCTCTATGGAATGACACGATACCCGCTCCGTCATTCCCGAGAGGAAGGGACGACCGAGTTGGGAATCTATTCCAGCGAGTAGAAGGCGTTTAGAGATTCCCTACTCTCTCCTTCGTCGCTCTATGGAATGACAAGGCACTCCCTGCTTCACTCTATAAAATAGCCGTTTTTCAAAATCAAAAAAGCCCCATCAAATGATGAGGCTTAAATTCGTTTTCAAACTGAATGGTTACTAGTTCAAGGAAAAGACGCGGAGTTTACGATAGTAAATGAGCACCTTTGACGCAGAAATAGAACCATTCAGGACGAAAATTAAGCGTAAACTGGTAGACGCTTACAAATGTCGAGCACCTTTGCTTTCGTTGCTTCGATAACTTCCTCGTTGCCGATGTTATCTAGCACGTCACACATCCAGTTCGCTAGCTCTTTCGCATCTTCTTCAGTGAAGCCGCGACGAGTGATTGCAGGAGAACCTACACGGATACCAGACGTTACGAATGGGCTGCGTGGGTCATTTGGTACTGAGTTTTTGTTTACAGTGATGTTCGCTGCACCTAGTGCTGCGTCTGCATCTTTACCTGTG
Organism: Vibrio orientalis CIP 102891 = ATCC 33934; assembly: GCF_000176235.1. NCBI lineage: Bacteria > Pseudomonadati > Pseudomonadota > Gammaproteobacteria > Vibrionales > Vibrionaceae > Vibrio > Vibrio orientalis. Next base: position 1,812,869 of record NZ_ACZV01000005.1, read on the forward strand.
ATGTCTTTGTCGATTAGGTCAACGAGGAACAGGTGGTTTTCAGTACCGTTAGAAACGATTTTGTAGCCGCGCTCTTGGAACTGAGCAACCATCGCTTTTGCGTTCTTCACTACGCGCGCTTGGTAAGCTTTGAATTCAGGTTCCATTGCTTCTTTGAACGCTACTGCTTTACCCGCAATAACGTGCATTAGAGGGCCACCTTGACCACCAGGGAATACCGCTGAGTTCAGCTTTTTGTACATCTCCTCACCCGCGTTAGACAGGATAAGACCACCACGTGGACCTGCTAGCGTTTTGTGAGTCGTTGTCGTTACAACGTGAGCATGTGGTACTGGTGTTGGGTATTCACCTGCAGCGATTAGACCTGCTACGTGAGCCATGTCTACGAATAACCAAGCGCCTGCTTTATCTGCGATTTCACGCATGCGTGCCCAATCAACGATTTGCGAGTAAGCAGAGAAACCACCGATGATCATTTTAGGCTTATGCTCAAGCGCTAGTTGCTCCATCTCGTCGTAATTGATTTGGCCTGCTTCGTCGATACCGTAAGGAATAACGTTGTAGTGCTTACCAGAGAAGTTTACTGGAGAACCGTGAGTCAGGTGACCACCGTGCGCTAGACTCATACCTAGAACCGTATCGCCTGGGTTAAGAAGAGCCATGTAAACAGCGCTGTTTGCTTGAGAACCAGAGTGCGGCTGTACGTTTGCGTACTCACAACCAAATAGCTGACATGCACGGTCGATAGCCAGAGCTTCTGCTTTATCAACGTACTCACAACCACCGTAATAGCGCTTGCCTGGGTAACCTTCAGCGTACTTGTTCGTTAGCTGAGAACCTTGAGCTTCCATTACACGTGGGCTTGTGTAGTTTTCAGAAGCGATTAGTTCAATGTGTTCTTCCTGGCGAAGAGTTTCTTCTTGGATTGCTGCGAACAGTTCCGCATCGTAATCTGCGATGTTCATATCACGCTTTAGCATCTGTATCTCCTGACTCAGATTAAGACTTAAAAATTGCAAAAAAACTGGTTTTTGACCTCAATACCGACGTTTTCCACCTGACGCAAACGTTTGCATTAAGCTAATGACGCGCATTCTACATAATTTGATCTAGGTCATAAAGAGAAAATTCATTTTTTCTCATGCAGTTTTTTCATAATGCTTTACGAAGAATATCATGATGACCTTTTTACCAAGTTTTTACTTAGCAAAGTGTCAATTTCTTCCTTTACACTCCGTAAAACGATAATTACATAGGTTTACCTTAAATTTCGCTCTCAAGCTACCGAAATCCTTCATTTTTAAATAGTATGCTCGCCATTATTGACTAGTTAAATTTCAAATTGATGGAAAAACACTCAAGAAAAGAAGATTGGATCGCAATTTTGACTGGTACCTTCTTAGTTGCTCAAGGCGTCTTCTTTCTACAATCAGCGTCATTATTGACAGGCGGTACAACCGGGTTAGCATTGCTTGCCAGCCAGTTTGTTTCGATTTCGTTTGGCACACTCTACTTTGTCGCTAACTGCCCTTTCTATTTGTTGGCATGGAAACGATTTGGCTCTCGTTTTGCGTTTAACAGTGCAATTTCAGGCGCTTTGGTCTCTATTTTTGCCGATCACCTTTATTTAGTGATTAGCTTAGACACGATCAATAAAGTGTATTGTGCAGTTGCCGGAGGCCTATTAATGGGGCTTGGTATGCTAATTCTATTCCGCCATCGCTCTAGCTTGGGTGGCTTCAATGTGCTGTGCCTATTTATTCAAGACAAGTTTGGTATTTCAGTCGGTAAGTCACAGCTAGCGATCGACATGTGTATTTTAGTCGCTTCATTCTTCTTCGTTTCACCAGAAGTGATTGGCCTTTCAATCCTTGGCGCTGTCGCTCTAAACCTAGTACTGGCAATGAACCACAAGCCAACCCGTTATAGTGTCAACTACGGGTAAATAACTGGATAACAAAAAAAGAGGGTTGACGTGAAAACGTCAACCCTCTTTAGTTTGAGTAAATAAATTCGTCATCCTCAAGAGTGAGGGACGAATGAGTTGGGGATCTCTTAAAGCAAATCAAATACTCGATGAAATTCCCTACTCGCTCCTTCTCGCTCTATGGAATGACAGTTCCCTAGAGCAACGCCTGTTCCCGCCCGCTTAATTAAGGTCTCCGTGTGAGACACGAGCCTTCACATCATGACTGAGTTCGCGATTAAGCTCAGCTTCCACATGGCCTGGTGATTGGGTAGTTGCTGAAATCAAACGATACATCGCGGGGATGACGAACAAAGTTACTAATGTCGCAAAGCCCATACCGAAGAAAATCACCGTACCAACGGCAACTCGGCTCTCATAACCGGCACCAGTAGACATAATCAACGGAATCGCACCTGCCAATGTCGTAAACGCCGTCATCATAATTGGGCGAAGACGACGAGCAGAAGCATCGACAATCGCCTTTTCAAACTCAATACCGCGATCACGCAGTTGGTTAGCAAACTCGACAATCAAAATACCATTCTTGGTTACCATACCGATCAGCATGATCATACCAATTTGGCTGTAGATATTGAGTCCTTGATTCATCAAGAACAGGCCAAGGAAGCCACCAAATACCCCCATAGGAACGGTAAACATCACGACTAATGGGTTAATGAAGCTTTCAAACTGAGCCGCCAGTACCAAATAGGCCACCAGCAATGCTAAAGCGAACACAATCAGAATGCTCGATTGGTTCTCTTTATAGTCTTTAGACTCACCAGAGTAACTCACTGAGATATCACTCGGCAGTAGCTCAATTGCTTGCTGATCAAGATAATCCAACGCTTCACCAAGCGTATAACCATCCGACAGGTTTGCCGTGACTGTGATTGATTTTTGCTTGTTGTAGTGTGAAAGACGAATCGACGAAGCAACTTCCTCAATCTTGGTGACAGCATCTAATGTCACCAACTCGCCAGAAGCGGTACGCATATAGATTTGACTTAAGTCAGATGCGTTATTGAAGCTGTTTTCATCTCCGCGTAGGTAAACATCGTATTCTTCTCCGCGTTCAACAAAGGTCGTTTCGCTCTTACCACCTAGCATGATCTCCAGCGTTTCTGATATATCTTGAACACTGATTCCTAACTCGGCCGCTCGCTGCTTATCAACGGAAACAACCAGTTCAGGGGTCTTTTCAGAGTAGTCAATATCCGCACCTTCCATAAATGGTGATGCCTCGGCCAACTGCTCTAGTTTTTCTGCCCACGTTTTCAGTTCCGCGTAGTCCGAACCACCTAATACAAACTGTACAGGTTCACTTGAGCCACCTCTAAAACCGGGCATAAACGGGAATACGCGTACATCAGGAATACCTGCTAGTGACTTACGCACTTGGCCTAAGGCTTGCTGCGCCGTGACATCGCGGTCATTCCAATCATCAAGGATCATGATAACAAAGCCGGTTTGGTCACCAGCATTACCACCAAACGCAGGTGACTGAATGCTGAATGACTTCAAGAACCCTTGACCAAGCAGTGGCATCAGACGCTCTTCGACGATATCCATATTGGCTGACATACGGTTGTAGCTGGTCGCATCCGCACCACGAACAAAGGCAAAGATCACGCCGCGGTCTTCAGACGGTGTTAGCTGAGCAGGTACTTGCTGCATCAAGCCCCAACTGCCGCCAATACACGACATGATGATTAACGGTGCCGCCCACTTCCATTTCAACGCGCCCTTCAGCAATTTTCGATATGCTGACTCTAAACGACCAAACATACGATCAATAAACAAATTGAATCGGCTTGGTTTTACATTCGCTTTTAGCAGTTTGCTACCAAGAACAGGCGTTAAGGTCAGAGCAATTAACGATGAGAAGATCACTGACATCGCGAGTAAGACCGAGAATTCAGTAAATAGCAGACCAACCATACCATCCATAAAGGAAATTGGCAGGAACACCATCACCAGTACTAGCGTAGTAGCAATAACGGCAAAGCCGACTTCGCGAGTACCTTTATAGGCGGCAAGCAGTGGTTTTTCACCTCGCTCGATATGGTGGAAAATATTTTCAACCACAACGATGGCATCATCGACCACCAGACCTATCGACAAAATCAACGCCATTAGAGTGATTAGGTTGATCGAAAAACCAAAATAGTAAGCCGCAATGAAAGACGAAACGAGCGAAACGGGTACCGTTACCGCTGGAATTAAGGTTGCACGCACTTGCCCAATAAAGATGTATAAAACCAGAACAACAAGACCGCCAGTAATAAATAGCGTGCTGTACACCTCAGCGATTGAACGTTCAATAAAAACCGTCGAATCATAATCAATCGCAAGGCGCGTTCCGTCCGGCAAGAACTGCTGAATATCTTCGACCTGTTTATGGACTAATGTGGCAACTTCCAATGGGTTGGCATCAGACTGAGGGACAATCCCCATACTAACGTTAACGACGCCATCACTCTTAAAGGTCGAGTTCTCGTTCTCGGCGCCAATGTAAACATCCGCCACATCACGTAGGTAAATTGGCGTATTATCACTGGCTCGTTTCACGACTAGATATTCAAAATCTTCAGCTTGGTTATAGCTGCGAGCAGTACGCACCGACATGACGATCTGATCGTTACGAACCTCGCCGCCTGGGCTTTCGAGGTTTTCACTGCGTAGCGCCGAAGTAATATCGGATGTGGTAACACCTCGGCCGGCCATTTGCTCCGGTTTGAGTTTGACGTACATAACTTTGTACAGGCCACCGGAAACATCAACCGAACTCACCCCAGAAATCAAACTGAAACGGTCCATCAACACGCGATCAACGTAGTCAGTCAGCTGGGTTCGGTCCATTTCAGACGAACTAAGATTAATGTACAGCGACGCTTCACCGGATCCGTTGTTTTTAAATACGATCGGATCATCGGCTTCATCAGGCAGTGAACGCTGCGCACGAGCAACCGCATCACGAACATCGCTCACCCCAGTATTGAGGTCATAACCTAACTCAAAGGTAATGGTGATGCGTGACATACCATTACGCGTGGTTGAAGATATTTCATCAATACCACTAATGCCGGATAGCTGGTCTTCAAGGTTGGAGGTTATTTGACTTTCAATAATGGTGGCTGAAGCACCTTCATAGCGAGTACTGATCGAAACAACCGGACTCTCAATGTCAGGCATTTCACGAACCGCTAGCTTATTAAACGAGACAATACCGAATACGCACAACAACAAACTCAGTACGACCGCGGCAACCGGTCTCTTTACAGAAACATCGGATAACAGCATTAGTTCGCCCCTTCTTGGCTGTTATTCGCCACCTTCGGACGAGCGTCGCTGCCTAGCTCAGTCACCGCTATGCCATCACGCATGTTAACGATGCCCTGTACGACAATCTTCTCGCCAATATCCAAGCCTTGTTCAATCACCACGAGGTTATCAACGCGTGCACCTAAGATCACCTCAGTACGCTTAGCTTTACTCTCTTCACCCACAACATAGACGAAACGCTTGGTACCTGAGTATTCGAGCGCTTGAACGGGAATAATTGGCGCTTCAATCGCTGGAAAGTCCATGTCGGCTGAAACCAGCATACCGGGCTTTAAATATTGTTCAGCATTAGCAAAGTGGATACGAACACGTAAGTTCAAGGTTTCAGCATTAATGCGCGAGTCTATGCCCACCACTTCACCTTCAAACTGTTGACTAGGCCAAGCAGCCGTCGTGGCTTTAACCTTCATGCCTTGTGATAGTTGAGAGAGGTAGCGCTCTGGAACTTGTAGGTCGAGCTGCATAACGGAAAGGTTATCTAGATTGAGAAGTTCTGCACCTGCACTGACCATTTTCCCGCGGCTAAAGTCAATAAAACCAACCGTGCCATCAAAAGGCGCACTGATATGGAGGTCTTTCAAATTAGCATTTGCCGCATCAAGACGCGCTTTAGCAATATCGACACTCGCTTGCTGAGCATCAATTTCGGTTTGGGTTATTGCGTTGCGCTTCACTAGACGTTGAAACTCTTTTAGTTTGCGCTGTTCATCTTTTAAGTAAGCATTCGCTTCAGTGACCGCAGCGCGCGCTTTATCATCATTTAACTGCACTAAAAGCTGGCCTTTACGCACAACTTGATTAGCTTTAACCGCAATAACGTCAACTTTACCTGTGACCTCAGGAGAAATAGTCACCGATTGCTCTGCATCGAGTTTACCGACCAATTCAAGCGACTGAGACACTTCGTGTGTCTGCACTTGTTCGGTCACAACCGTCACTGAAGATGGCCCTTGCCTTTTAGCGTAAGCTGTTGGTGCTGCTGCAATAATAGACAATGACAGCAAACTCAAAACAATTTTATTTTTCATAGTGAAGTTCTGTATAGAGTAATTACCCGTATTGTATCCGTTTATACGCAATTTAAACGTCAAGTAATGTAAAGAGCGCGAAATATTGTGTAAGTAAAACCGTTGATTGTTTAAGCTTTATGGTCAATAACTGCCATCTTTGCCCAAAAAGGCACCATTCAATTCAAAATTCTAAGAAAACGCTTTACAGCTTGAGCGAGTTTGCTATGATTCGCTCCGCACTTGAGCAATGTGTTGGGAAAACATAGCTTAAGCCTATCCCTAGAGAGATAGGAAAACACCCTGGAGGGGTTCCCGAGTGGCCAAAGGGATCAGACTGTAAATCTGCTGGCACTGCCTTCGATGGTTCGAATCCGTCCCCCTCCACCATATTTCTTCTTGTGACTTTCTTTAGGTGAACAACCTTTTGATAAGTTGTGAGAAACACTTGATTAACGTGTTGGGAAAACCTTAATTAAGCTATTCCGTAAAAAGAATAGAAAATACCCTGGAGGGGTTCCCGAGTGGCCAAAGGGATCAGACTGTAAATCTGCTGGCACTGCCTTCGATGGTTCGAATCCGTCCCCCTCCACCATATTTTCTCTTATTATAGAGAGCAGCTTGATTGTAGTGTTGGGAAAACATCAATTAAGGATAAAAATACCCTGGAGGGGTTCCCGAGTGGCCAAAGGGATCAGACTGTAAATCTGCTGGCACTGCCTTCGATGGTTCGAATCCGTCCCCCTCCACCATATTTTCTCTTTTATAGAGATCAGCTTGATTGTTGTGTTGGGAAAACATCAATTAAGGATAAAAATACCCTGGAGGGGTTCCCGAGTGGCCAAAGGGATCAGACTGTAAATCTGCTGGCACTGCCTTCGATGGTTCGAATCCGTCCCCCTCCACCATATTCAAGAAAGCCAACTCATTGAGTTGGCTTTTTTCGTTTCTGACATCCACAAATGCTCCCCTATCCACAGTAGTCATCCAGCAAGCTCCAGATATAAAAAAGCCCCGACCAAAGTCGAGGCGATAACTAACATCATAGGGGGAGTTAGTTGTTTAATAGGATAATACGAGTCTCGTATGGTCGTAATACTTGATGCTGTGACACTCTGTCACTCGACAATTCATAGTTAGCTAAAACGTAGCGCGCCTTATCACAATCTAACTCATCAGGTAAGACACACTCCGTCTCTTCAGCGTAATAGTTATTCAAACAGATTAATGTCTGGCTTTCAGACTTACGTTGGTAACCAAAAATAGCGCTGTGTTGTGGATAGAGATCCAAATAGCTACCTGTGGTGATCACTTCAATCTCTTTACGCAACTTAATCAACTGCTGATAGAAGTAGAACACTGAGTCATCATCAGCAACGGCTTTTTCGGCATTGATGTCTGGGTAGTTACTCGCAACCTCAAGCCATGGTTGCCCTTGGGAAAATCCAGCATGTGCTTCGCTGTTCCACTGCATTGGGGTACGAGAATTATCACGTGATTTCTGAGCTAGGATCGCGATCATCTCGTCATGACTAACACCTTGCTGCTTGACCATAATGTCGTACATATTGGTGCTTTCAACATCACGATATTGCTCAATCGAGGTGTAACCTGGGTTGGTCATGCCGATCTCTTCACCTTGATAGATATACGGCGTACCTTGCATCATATGGACTGACGCACCGAGCATTTTTGCTGATTCAACTCGATACTGTTGATCGTTACCTAAACGACTCACGACACGCGGCTGATCATGGTTACACCAAAATAGCGCGCCCCAACCTTTACCATTTAAGCCTGTTTGCCAATGATTGAAGATCTGTTTTAGCTGTAGGAAATCAAAGGGTGCTTTGGTCCACTTTTCACCATTTGGATAATCGGCTTTAAGATGATGGAAGTTAAACACCATCGACAATTCTTTATTGTCTAAGGAGGAATATTGCTGGCAATGCTCTAGCGTCGTCGAAGACATCTCTCCTACCGTCACGCTGCCATATTTCTGGAATACCGCTTCGCTGATCTCTTGTAAATACTCATGTACTCGTGGGCCATCAGTATAGAAGCGGCGGCCATCACCAATATCATCACTTGGGAAGTCTTGCTGTTTTGAAATTAGGTTAATCACATCCAAGCGGAAACCATCAACACCCTTCTCAGCCCAGAAGCTGATCACTTCTTTTACTTCAGCGCGAACTGCTGGGTTTTCCCAATTTAAATCCGCTTGCTCTTTAGCAAATAAGTGCAGGAAGTATTGACCACTTGTCTCATCAAGTTCCCAAGCACTGCCACCAAATTTTGATTGCCAGTTGTTCGGTGCTTGACCTTCAAGCGGGTCTTTCCAGATGTAGTAATCACGATAAGGGCTATTCTTATCAGCCAACGCCGATTGGAACCAGTGATGCGCGGTTGAGGTGTGGTTGACCACGATATCCATAATGATACGAATACCACGCTGATGTGCTTCCGACAGCAGTTGGTCGAAGTCTTCCATGCATCCAAAGTCAGGGTTTATCGCGTAGTAATCCGCAATGTCATAGCCATTGTCAATCATCGGAGATTGATAAACTGGGGTTAACCAAATCGCATCGACACCTAACAGCTTGAGGTAGTCGAGCTTAGAGATAATGCCTTGAATATCCCCCCTCCCTTTACTGCCGCTATCACAAAAACTCTTTGGGTAGATTTGGTAGATAGACGCTGTTTTCCACCAATTTGCATCATTAACCTTCGTTGTCATGACTAAACTCACTTACCAAAAATAGAAATCATTGAAAACGGAGCGACAAACCGCCGCTCCAAATTAGGAAGAGTAATTAAGCGCTTGCAGGCTCTAGTTCGCCTTTCATTTGCGCACGCTTGTAGAAGAACAGAGTTAGTGCTGCTGGGACTGCAATAGCGACTAGCATAGCGATAGCGAAGATGCCCCAGAACTGTGGTTGAATCGATAGAATGCCAGGTAGACCGCCAACCCCGATACCATTCGCCATCACACCTGCACTACCACAAATTGCCGCTGCAATCGCACTACCAATCATCGCGCTCAGCATTGGGAACTTGTATTTCAAGTTGATGCCGTACATTGCTGGCTCTGTAACACCTAGGTAAGCAGAGATAGCCGCTGGTACCGAAATATCGCGCTCGCCATGCTTTTTACTAATTAGAATGATACCGACAACTGCTGATGCTTGAGCAATGTTTGACAATGCAATCAATGGCCAGATTGGAGTACCACCAAGTTCTTGCATTAGCTGCAGATCAACCGCGTTGGTAGTGTGGTGAATACCGGTAATCACCAATGGCGCATACAGGAAACCAAACACCATTGAGCCAATCATTGCGAAGTCACCTGTCATTGCTGCTTTGGCCGCAAACGCTACGCCATCTCCTAATACGCGGCCAAAAGGACCAATTAGCGAGTGCGCTAACACAACAGAAACAATGATTGAGACAAACGGTACAACGACTAAGTAGAGGTACGATGGGACGATGCGCTTTAAGTTGGTTTCAATAAACGCCAGCGCGACACCAGCAAGCATGGCAGGGATTACCTGAGCTTGATAACCGACTTTTTCAATCACAAATAAACCAAAGTCCCACACTTCTGGAACTTGCTTACCAATCAGGTATGCGTTCATCAACTGTGGCGATACCAGTGTGACACCTAAGGTAATGCCAAGAATTGGCGTACCACCGAGCTTCTTAACCGTAGACCAACATACACCGACAGGGAGGAAGAAGAAGATCGCTTCACCAATCAACCATAAAAAGCTATGTACTGTTGCCCAAAATTGGCTAATTTCAGTCAGCGACTGACCATCAAACATTTTGATGTCGCCAATCACGTTGCGGAAACCAAGAATTAGACCACCGGTAATAATGGCAGGAAGCAGCGGTACAAAGATTTCAGCAAGATGGGAAATACCGCGTTCCAAGATGTTCATGTTCTGGCGAGCGGCTTGTTTAGCTTCGTCTTTTGACGCTTCGCTCTTCCCTGCTAGCTCGATAAGTACCTTGTACACTTCATCAACTTCAGTACCAATCACAACTTGGAACTGACCTGCGTTAGTAAAGCAGCCTTTAACTAGAGGCAGTGTTTCTAGTGCTTTCTCGTCGGCTTTGCTTGTGTCATTCAATACAAAGCGAAGGCGAGTTAGGCAGTGACTGACACTCGCGATATTGTCACGCCCACCGACTAGTTCAATTAGACGCTCAACTTCTTGTTTCGCTATCTTACTCATATCCATGTCCACCCTAATTGGATTCTCATTCTGTTCAATTCAAACTGACTTGATATTCTTAGTTTTATATTTATGGGAACATTCCCAATTGTGTTTATTATATTGCCAGATCTAACATTGAACAAAAATGGGAACAGTCCCATTAATTGAAAGAGATCACAGTATAATTTTAAATCACTTTAGAAATAATGGCTTAGAGAGTAAGAGGCTCTTGAGTAAGATGAACCTGTTCTTTTTCACCATTTATATGAGATATCAACAAGTTAGCTGCTTTATCACCGGCTAAAGAATAGCCTGGGTCAATGCTGAATACTTTGGGAAAAAGAAAAGAAAGTAGCTCATTACCGCCGACGCCAGTCACAACTACGTCTTCTCGATTGAGCTCTTGTAAACGCTTAATGACACCTAAAGCTAAAGTATCACTGGCACACACAATAGCTTCAGTCTGCTCGGTCAATACGTTATCTACCAACAAATAAGCACTTTCGTGATTTAGCTGACCCGTTTGATAGCAGGCCTCTACCGAATGACGCTGGCACCAGTTTAGGTAGGCGTCGAGGCGTAACTTACCGGTGGTCTTGTCACTAGGGTCGACACCGATAAAGCCAATATTGTCGATATCCTTTTCTTGTAGGTACTCTAGAGCTTTGGTGATGACTAGAGCATTATCGTAGTTAATCGAAGAGACTTTATCGGTATCCATTGCGATGACAACGCTACGATTTTGCCAGCTCGAGAGCTTATCAAGATCAAAGTCGCTGAAGCCAAACACAATCACACCATCGACATTACGCTTCTTTAGCACATCAAGGTGATCATTAGTTTTATCACGATCGAATTGGCTTTCCATGATCACCACATCATAACCTGCAGCATAAAGTGTATTGAGCATGCTGCCGACAGCTTTGTTCTCTGATGGCGAGTCCAAGCGAGAGATAATCACCCCAACCACTTTTTGACTACCACCACGCATAGACTGTGCAGACTTAGAAGGGACATAACCTGACTCTTGAATCACGCGTTCGACTTTTTCACGTGTCGCTGGTTTTACTTTCGGATCATTAGTCAGTACTCGAGATACAGTCGATTTACCAACGCCAGACAGTTTTGCAATATCAAGAATGGTTAGTTTTTTGCTCATAGATGCTTAGGGTGCTTAAGTGAAGTGAAGGAGGCACATATTCTACCTCCTGGTTAGGATAGGCTATTATTCTTCGGTTACACAGTTTTTGTAAACGACTCGCCCCAACTCTAAACGAGCTTGATTGCCTTTTGTGAAAAGCGTCACTGGATTCATCGTCTCAGAAGTACCGTCATCAAGAATATACTTTACACCCGACCCTGAACGTACCCGAGCTAGACGGTAGTCATTTTCAGCAAGGCGTAATAAAGCTTTAGGCTCATTTGGCATGTAGGCCACCTTAAAGCTTTTATCATCTTGGCAGGCGTAACTCTTAAACTCACCTTGGTATGCGCTCTTAGGTTCTACTACGTTGTATGAACAACCGATAAGACCCACTCCCGCAAGAGCGACTAATAATGAACGATACTTCATCAAAACCTCCAGAGATAATAAAGGCCGCACGTGGCGACCTATTAGAGTTTATTTAGTCAGATATGCTGGGACATCTTTTATGCTATCAAGCACCACGGAAGCAATCGCCTCACCCTTTTCTGTCACCGGTTTACCCGTACGGACTAAGATCTTGGTCCCTACGCCAGCGGCCTCTGCTGCCATCATATCTTCAGCTTTATCACCAACCATGACAGAGTTAGCCATATCAATTTTCAAGAAGTCACGGGCAGAGATAAACATACCAGGCTTTGGCTTACGACAATCACAATCTTCTTTATACTTACCTTGACCATGTTCAGCATGGTGCGGACAGTAGTAAAAACCATCGAACTCAACGCCATTATCGACAAAGTTCCAATCCATCCATTGAGTTAAATCTAGGAAGCGGTCTTCACTGAACTTACCACGTGCAATACCAGACTGGTTGGTTACCAAGACCAGTAAGTAGCCCATCTCTTTCAGTTTCTTCGTCGCTTCAAACACGCCTTCGATAAATTCAAATTCGTGCTCATCGTGTACATAGCCATGATCTACGTTAATCACGCCGTCACGATCTAAAAAGACTGCTGGTTTTGCCAAAATATGCTTCTCGTTATTTGCTTTATATAAAGAAGATTATACCCAAGTCGTTGCAATATGCCATCTTATCGAAAGTGCTTTCCCCTCAGTGATAGCGAGACAAAGCTTGGTAAGTCTAATGATATTCTGGCGGTCAAACTTAGCGCTTATTGCCTTAGCCTCTATCTAATGACGAATTGATTTGGCCAAAAATACGTTTAGACGTCTAGACGTAAAAATATCTATTGACACTTTTCCCGCAAAGCCATAGCATCCTCTAGTAAATGAGATATAGTTCAAAATAATCTACTGCTCCTAATCTGAAACGAGTTTCTCGATGATTGAAATTAATCAAGTAAATAAGGTGTTCTATCAAGGTACGAAGGAAATTCATGCCTTGAGAGAGATTAACCTACAGATCCCACAGGGAAATATCTTTGGTGTTATTGGCTCGTCCGGAGCAGGAAAAAGTACACTTATCCGCTGTGTAAACATGCTAGAAGCCCCAACAACGGGTTCTATTATTGTTGATGGAGTCGATCTCACTAAGCTATCAAAGTCGGAGCTGTGTGAAGCTCGCCGTAACATCGGTATGATTTTCCAGCACTTTAACTTGCTCTCTTCGCGTACCGTGTTTGACAACGTGGCGCTACCTTTAGAGCTTGCAGGTAAAGATAAAGGCCATATTGCAGAAAAAGTGACTGAGTTACTAAAACTGGTTGGCTTAGCTGATAAACATGAAAGCTACCCATCAAACTTAAGTGGTGGTCAAAAGCAACGTGTAGCGATTGCTCGCGCACTGGCATCAGACCCTAAGGTTCTATTGTGTGATGAAGCGACTAGCGCGCTTGATCCAGCAACAACTCAATCGATTCTTGAGCTGCTTAAAGAGATCAACCGTAAGCTTAATATCACGATTCTACTCATCACCCATGAGATGGATGTGGTGAAAAGTATCTGTCATGAAGTGGCAATCATTGGTGACGGTGAATTGGTTGAGAAAGGCACGGTTGGCGAGATTTTCGCTCATCCTAAAACGGAGCTGGCACACCAATTTATTCGCTCGACACTCGATCTATCGATTCCAGAAGATTATCAAGCTCGCCTGCAAGAGACTCGCGTTGAAGGAAGCTACCCACTTGTTCGCCTTGAATTTACTGGTGCAACAGTGGATGCGCCGCTAATGACGCAGATTGCACGTAAATTTAACATCGATGTGAGCATCCTAAGTTCAGATCTTGATTACGCTGGCGGCGTTAAATTCGGCATGATGGTCGCTGAGCTATTTGGTAATGAGCAAGATGACAATGCAGCGATCGAGTTCCTGCGTGAGCACAATGTAAAAGTAGAGGTGCTAGGTTATGTCCTTTAATGAAATTTCACAGTGGCTGAGCCTCAACAGTAACCTATTGCTGGGTGCAACGTGGGAAACACTCTACATGGTTGCAGTCGCGGGTATTGTCGGTTTTGCCGTTGGTATTCCACTCGGCGTGATTCTTCATACGACTAAGAAAGGTGGGCTGCTTGAGAACACGAAACTCAACGGCATTCTAGGTGCAGTGGTCAACGTAGGTCGCTCTGTACCATTCCTAGTGCTGATGGTGGCAATCATTCCAGTGACTAAGCTATTAGTTGGCACCTTTATCGGCACAACAGCGGCAATCGTACCGCTTACGATTGGCGCAATTCCATTCGTTGCTCGCCTGATTGAAGGTGCACTGCTAGAAGTTCCAACTGGCCTAGTTGAAGCCGCTCAATCTATGGGCGCAACACCAATGCAAATTATTTCTAAGGTACTGCTTCCTGAAGCGATGCCTACGATTGTTAACTCAGTAACGATTACCCTAGTAACACTAGTGAGCTACTCAGCAATGGCTGGTACTGTCGGCGGTGGCGGTCTAGGTGACGTCGCAATTCGCTACGGCTTCCACCGTTATGATGTGGTGATTATGGCTGTGACGGTCGTGATGCTGATCGTACTAGTACAAATTATTCAATCTATTGGTGATGCGATTGTTCGTCGCGTTGATCACCGCTAAAAAAATAACCAATTCACAGATTTATTCATAAGGAGATAGTGATGAAATTCAGTCTTAAAGGTCTTTTGACTATCGCAGCAGCAGCGTCTGCACTAGTTCTAGCGGGTTGTGGCGAAAAAGAAGCCGACACAAGCAAAGTTAAAGTAGGTGTAATGGCAGGTGCTGAAGCACAAGTTGCAGAAGTAGCCGCTAAAGTAGCTAAAGAGAAGTTCGGTCTAGAGGTAGAGCTAGTTACCTTTACTGACTACGTAACGCCTAACGCGGCACTGGATGATGGCTCTATCGACATCAATGCATTCCAGCACAAACCATACCTAGATCAGCAAGTGACTGACCGTGGCTACAAACTAACGATTGCGGGCAATACGTTTGTATACCCAATCGCAGGTTACTCTAAGCAAGTAAAATCAGTTGAAGAGATTCAAGATGGCGCACGTATCGCAGTACCAAACGATCCAACTAACCTAGGTCGTTCTCTACTGCTTCTTGAGCAGCAAGGTCTACTTAAGCTACGTGAAGGCGCTGGTCTTCTAGCAACTGTTCGTGACATCGTAGAAAACCCGAAGAACATCACTATTGTTGAACTAGACGCAGCTCAGCTTCCTCGTTCTCTAGATGACGTTGCTCTTTCTGTAATCAACACCACTTACGCTAGCTCTATCAACCTAACTCCACAAAAAGATGGCGTTTTTGTTGAAGATAAAGAGTCTCCATACGTAAACCTAATCGTTGCACGTGAAGACAATGCACAAGCTGAAAACGTGGTTAACTTCGTTAAAGCGTACCAAACTGAAGAAGTTTACTCAGCGGCATCAGACATCTTCCAAGGTGGCGTCGTTAAAGGTTGGTAATCACTTACTCGCTTATATAAACAACAGGGGCTGTCGTTAATGCGTCAGCCCTTTTCTTTTACTTCTCGCTCTTTTAAGCGTTCGAAATAGTTATCAATAATCGCTTCATAACGGCCATCTTCTTTCATGCCTCGTAGCACTTCATCAAATCTATCCCTTAGCCATGCATGCTCTTTGAGTTTCGAAAAAGCGATATAGCTTGGCGTTGCCTCAATAGGCGGAGATAATATCTCCAAGATCTCTTCCATTCGCTCACTGGCCATGATGCTGCGCGCACCAAAGTCGTTATTAACCCAAACATCAGCTCGCCCTGTTCTCACTAAGTGGGCACACTCTTTAGTTTGGTTACGCTTAAAGACCAATCTAAATTTTCGCTCAGCTAGCAAGGCATCGATCCGTTTACCGTAACTCACTCGATTAACAACACATACGGCAATACTAGACAAATCACTGGTTAAGAAATTATCACTGAGAATTTCACTCTTAGCTTTGACAACTAAGCTGATGTTTTGCGTGAATAGTACCTGGTTGCTGAAATCAGCAAACTCCTCTCGCGTTGGATTTTTAAACGCCGTAAATATGGCGTCAGCCCGACCAAACTGGACATTACTTAATGCTCTCGCCCAAGGCAGAACTTCTATCGAAATTGGCACCTCTAGCTCTTCAAATACCGACTCCACTAGCTCGATGGCGACACCAGATAACTCACCTTCCTGAGTGACAATATAGGGAGGATAGTCGAGCGTAACCAACTGTATTGAGGGCATGCTCGATACATTGAAGGAAAACAGGCAACCTAAGACCGATATAGCAAAACGCCTAATCATAATTTTTCAGTGTTTAGGCTAAGGCACTGGTTAAAAAACATAGGTTTAGACATAACGATACTCTTACCAATGATTCATCCCCCAAGAAATTCATCCATAGAGATAAGTAAAGTTCAGCGCTATCACTTGTCAACTCTGTGAGTAATCACGCTTAAAAACAAAAAAGCCAGAGCAAATGCTCTGGCTTTTAAATTTGGGTTATCTACACAGATTAAGGCGTGTAATACGTTGCCGCACCAGGACCTACTGGTAGACCAAATACGAATACCCAGATGTAGAACAGTAGACTCCAACCCACAAGGAAGCAGATTGAGTAAGGCA
Source organism: Vibrio orientalis CIP 102891 = ATCC 33934 (assembly GCF_000176235.1). NCBI lineage: Bacteria > Pseudomonadati > Pseudomonadota > Gammaproteobacteria > Vibrionales > Vibrionaceae > Vibrio > Vibrio orientalis. The sequence goes on from NZ_ACZV01000005.1 coordinate 1,829,600, forward strand.
ACATGGTCGCAATCAATGTACCGATACCTAGGTTCTTCATGTAACGTGTCGCTACTGCTAGGATTAGACCGAAGTAGCTCATCATTGGTGTGATGATGTTAGTTGTTGAATCACCGATACGGTAAGCCGCCTGAATCGTTTCAGGAGCGTAGCCAACTAACATTAGCATTGGAACAAAGATAGGTGCAGTTACTGCCCACTGAGCAGACGCTGAGCCGATCATCAGGTTGATGAAGCCACACATTAGGATGAATGCGAAGAACAGCATTGGGCCAGTTAGACCGATTTCCTGTAGGAAGCTTGCGCCCGCTACAGCGAATACCTGACCAAAGTTAGTCCACTTGAAGAACGCAACAAACTGAGCAGCGAAGAATACAAGTACGATGTACATGCCCATAGAAGACATAGACTTCGCCATTGCATCAATCACGTCGCGGTCAGTCTTCATAGAGCCAGTTACTTTACCGTAAACAAAGCCTGGGATTGCGAAGAATACAAAGATGAACGCTACGATACTTTTCAGGAATGGTGACCCTGCAACCGTACCTGTCGCTGAACGTAGTACGCCGTCTTCTGGAACGATTGTCCAAGCGAGAAGTGCAGAAACTGCAACAACCGCCAGACCAGCTAGCTTAAGACCTTTCTTCTCTAGGTCTGTAAGTTTACCCATTGAGTCGTTTGATAGATCTTCCGACGCTTCTTCATCGTTGTATTTACCAAGTTTTGGCTCAACAATTTTCTCGGTTACAAACGCACCTGTAATTGCAATGAAGAACGTAGAAACAAACATGAAGTACCAGTTTGATTCTGGACCTACTGTGTAAGTAGGGTCAATCATTTGCGCTGCTGTTTCTGTAATACCAGAAAGCAGTGGGTCAACCGTACCGATAAGAAGGTTTGCCGAGTAACCACCAGATACACCTGCGAATGCCGCTGCAAGACCTGCTAGCGGGTGACGACCTAGTGAGTGGAATAGCATTGCCGCTAATGGGATAAGTACAACGTAGCCTAGCTCTGATGCTGTATTAGAAATAATACCAGCAAATACCACAGTCACAGTAACCATACGCTTAGAAGCGCCCATTACCATACCGCGCATTGCCGCAGAAAGAAGACCTGAGTGTTCAGCAATAGCAACACCCAACATCGCAACCAATACTGTACCTAAAGGGGCAAAGCCAACAAAGTTTTTAACTAGGTTAGTGACGATTAACTGTAAGCCTTCAGCATTCATTAAGCTGACAACGTGGATCATACCATCTGCAGCACGGCCTTTTGCTCCCTCTGGACGAGGGTCCATGACTGAGACATCAAAGTAACCTGCAATACCTGATGCAACTAAAATTGCTAAACAGAAGATGGCAAATAGAGTGATTGGGTGGGGTAATAGATTCCCTAAATATTCAACAGCGTCTAAGAAACGGGTAAATAGTGGCTTCTTAGGTGAATTTTGTTTAATTGAAGCAGATGAACTCATCTGTTCCCTCCTTGTAGTTATTCCTGCGCAATTGTGACAAAAATGTTCCAAATGCCAGCGCAGAGTACTCGACAAAAGACTCAATTAGAAATGCGAAATGTTACAAAGTGTGTAATAAATCATATTATTTAACGCCATTTGAACAAAAACTTAGCAAATAACACCAATTTACCAACCAAAGTTAGATTTATAGTTTGTATAAATACATTCATTCTGTTTATAAATCGCACTGTAACTTACTGATTCAACTACCGGCAAAATAACCAATCTTGCTCGAAATCGCGTATAGCGCAGAATTTAATCACTCTTCACATTCAATTGATTCTTTAACTACTAAGGAGGGAGTTTTTTTGAGCAGCTTTACATAATGTTCACACCTAAAAGGCGCCTACTTTTGCACCGCTTTGAATCTCGGATTAGTTTTACAAATGACATACAGTCGCCCTCTTCTCTTTACGATTTGGCAATCGGGATGACGTTTTTTTGCACTTCTTAATGATTTAACGACCTTCATTTACTCTTCTCCTTTTGAAAACTGGGCAAAGCGACGGTTAAAGTTAGCCACGCGTCCTTCTTTTTGAATCACACGCTGCTTGCCAGTATAGAAAGGGTGTGACTTAGCCGAGACTTCCACCGTGAAGTACGGGTACGTTTTGCCATCTTTCCATTCTATAGTTCGGTCTGTTTGTAGCGTTGAACCAATAACAAAATACTCATCGATACTGGTATCATGAAACACCACTTGGCGATACTCTGGGTGAATGCCTTGTTTCATTATCCTCTCCACATTAATTGTTATGATATAACATATCAATTAATAATCATTCTCAAAAAGAAAATCAAGGTTTTTTGTGATATTTTCTAGATCAAAGATCACTGAGAGCGGAAACATGTACTCAATCGAACCTATTGGCTTTATCGAATCACCTTATAAAGAGAAGTTTGCGGTACCGAGGCAGCCGAGGCTCGTGCCTTCAGCAACCTCTCGAGTGCGCTTAACAGGTCAAGCCAATTGCCTAGAAGCTGTGCGTGGAATCGAACAGTTCAGTCATGTGTGGTTACTATTTCTATTTGATCAAAATCTTGAAGCAGGATGGAAACCAACCGTTAGACCTCCACGCTTGGGTGGAAATGAACGCATCGGTGTGTTCGCGTCTCGATCAACATTCAGACCTAATGGTATTGGCATGTCGGCGGTTGAGTTAAAAGGCGTCACACAACAAGGCGATCAAATCTACCTTGAACTGGGTAACGTTGATCTTGTCGATCAAACCCCTATTGTGGATATTAAGCCTTATATTCCTTATTCAGACTCAGTAGCAGGTGCACTTGGCGGATATGCCGATCTTGAGCCAGAAACAGCTCAAGTGACCTTCTCTAAGCAGGCTGAAGCGCTACTCGCAACGCGTAAGGAAGGGAGGATGGAGAGTAAGGTGATTGAGCAAGTCTTAGCCCAAGACCCTCGCCCAGCCTATAAGAAAACCAAAGCCGATAACAAAGAGTATGCGGTCAACTTGTTCGACTTAAACGTAAAATTCACTGTTGAGGGCAATTTCGTCACGGTTACGTCGATCGAATGCTTTTGACAAAGCCAATTGGCTGATATTATAGACGGCTTAGAAAATTTCCCTGTATTGGGATTTCATACTCCTGTCCATTCTGGCTTGAGTAATCAACTTTAATAAACGGATAAATTTAATGCGTACCAGTAATTATCTTCTTTCTACTCTGAAGGAGACTCCAAACGACGCAGAAGTAGTAAGCCACCAGCTTATGCTACGTGCAGGTATGATCCGTAAGCTAGCTTCAGGTCTTTACACCTGGCTACCTACTGGTCTACGTGTATTGCGTAAAGTCGAAAACATCGTTCGTCAAGAGATCGACAATGCAGGTGCTGTCGAAACTTTGATGCCCGTTGTTCAGCCGTTTGAACTATGGGAAGAGACAGGACGCAGCGAAAAGATGGGTCCTGAGCTACTTCGCTTTACTGACCGTCATACTCGTCCGTTTGTTCTTAGCCCTACAGCAGAAGAAGTGATCACTAGCCTTGTGCGTAACGAAGTAAGCTCGTACAAACAGCTTCCACTTAACCTGTACCAAATTCAGACTAAATTCCGTGACGAGCGTCGTCCACGTTTTGGCGTAATGCGTGCACGTGAATTCTGCATGATGGATGCATACAGCTTTGACATCGATAAATCTGGCCTAGAGAAATCTTACCAAGCGATGCACGATGCTTACTGTAAAGCATTCGATCGTATGGGCCTTGAGTACCGTCCGGTTCTAGCTGACTCTGGTGCTATCGGTGGTAGCGGTTCTCAAGAGTTCCACGTACTGGCTGAAAGCGGCGAAGACCTGATCGCATTCTCTACTGAGTCTGACTACGCAGCGAACATCGAGAAAGCAGAAGCGGCAGCACCTGCTGGTGAGCGTGCGCAGCCAACTCAAGAGATGACGCTGGTTGATACGCCAAACGCGAAAACTATCGCTGAACTTGTAGAGCAGTTCGATCTACCAATCGAGAAAACAGTTAAGACTCTATTCGTTAAAGCATCTGATGAAGTTGATGCTGATATCATCGCGCTTATCGTTCGTGGTGACCACGAGCTAAACGAAGTGAAAGCAGAAAACCTTCCTCAAGTTGCTTCTCCGTTAGAGATGGCAACAGAAGAAGAGATTCGCGCACTAATCGGCGCAGGCCCTGGTTCTCTAGGCCCTGTTGGTCTTGAGCTGCCATTCATCGTTGACCGCACTGTTGCTGTAATGAGCGACTTTGGTGCTGGCGCTAACGTTGATGACAAACACTACTTCGGTATCAACTGGGGTCGTGACGTTGAGCTAGGCCAAGTTGAAGACCTACGTAACGTAGTAGAAGGCGATCCAAGCCCATGTGGTCAAGGTACACTTCAGCTGAAGCGCGGTATCGAAGTTGGTCACATCTTCCAGTTAGGTAACACATACTCACAAGCGATGAACTGTGGCGTGCTTGGTCCTGACGGTAAGAACGTAATCCTAGAGATGGGTTGTTACGGTATCGGTGTATCACGTGTTGTTGCTTCTGCAATCGAGCAGAACCACGATAAATACGGCATCATCTGGCCTGACGCACTAGCACCTTTCCAAGTAGCTATCGTGCCAATGAACATGCACAAGTCTGAAGAAGTGAAAGAAGCGGCTGAGAAGCTGTACGCTGAACTGACTGCTATGGGTATCGAAGTCCTATTCGATGACCGTAAAGAGCGCCCTGGCGTTATGTTCTCTGATATGGAGCTTATCGGTATTCCTCACACTATCGTGATCGGTGACCGTTCTATGAAAGAAGGCAACTTCGAGTACAAGAACCGCCGCAACGGTGAGAAGACGGCAGTAGCGATGGCCGACATTGTTGAGCACATTAAAGCGCAACTTGCTTAAGTGTTTAACGCTTAGATACCAAAAAGGCTGATGTGAAAACATCAGCCTTTTTTGTTTTTGCTGTCATTCTCAAGAACGAGGGACGAGAGAGTTGGGGAGCTCTTGAAGCAAGTCGAATACCCGATGAGATTCCCTACTCCTTCCTTCGTCACTCTATGGAATGACACTTAATAGCTACGTCATCCTAGAGAGTGAGGCACGAACGAGTTGAAGATCTCTTGAAGCAAGTCGAATACTCGATGAGATTCCCTACTCGCTCCTTCGTCACTCTATGGAATGACACCCCCGTACAACGTCCTCCTCGAGAATGAGTTACGAATGAGTTGAGGATCTCTTAAAGTCAAGTCGAATACTCTATGAGATTCCCTACTCGCTCCTTCGTCACTCTATGGAATGACACACCGGTACAACGTCATCCTCGAGAGTGAGGTACGAACGAGTTGAGGATCTCTTGAAGCAAGTCGAATACTCTATGAGATTCCTTACTCGCTCCTTCGTCACTCTATGGAATGACACTTAATAGCTACGTCATCCTCGAGAGTGAGGCACGAACGAGTTGGGGATCTCTTAAAGTCATTCGAGGACTAAATCAGGTTCCCTACTCCAACGGCTCTGTTGGCGCTTGGCTTGCGACTTTCTTCGGTGCATAAGCGACATCAACAAGCTCATCAGCGTTACCATCAATCAATTCACCAAAATGGAAAATACCGAACTCACCCGGCTTCATTCGGTGCCAGGTTTCATTGTCGGTTAATGGCTGAGTGGCAATCACCGAGACAATATCATTGGGTGTCGTTTCTTCTTGGAAGTTAATCTCAACGTCTTCATCAATCAAAGAAGCTTTGCCGAATGGTGCTCGTCGCGTGATCCAATATAAGTGGTTGGTACAGTAGGTGACGACGTACTCACCATCTGACAGCAGCATATTAAAGACCCCTCTGTCACGGAGCTGATCACAGCATTCAGCGACAAAACGGAACACGCCAACCATATCTTGTGGTGGTTCAGGGTATCGGTCTTCCATCTGCTTAAGTAGCCAGCAAAACGCTAACTCACTGTCTGTCTGACCGACAGGGCGATGTCTACCAGTATGGAGGTCTTGATACTCAGAAAGCTGGCCATTGTGTGCAAATGTCCAATAACGTCCCCACAACTCACGAGTAAATGGATGCGTGTTCTCTAAATTCACGCCACCGCGGTTGGCTTGCCTGATATGGCTAATCACAGCACGACTCTTTATCGGGTAGTTTTGCACTAGCTCCGCTATTTTTGAATCGCAACTCGGTTTGGGATCTTTAAAGGTACGAAAACCCTTACCTTCATAGAAAGTAATCCCCCAGCCATCACGATGCGGGCCAGTGTTGCCGCCTCGTTGCATCAAACCAGTAAAACTAAAACAGATATCGGTTGGAACGTTAGCGCTCATTCCGAGCAATTCACACATGGTCTAGCAAACTCCATTCTTCCTTGCGTGTCATACTTATTTAATAACATAAGCGCCAGCAAGATTGCTAGCGCTTATCGTTATAAGATAGAAAACGGTAATTAGGCGTTTTCCATTTCCTTTTCAATCAATTGAATCACGATGTGGATGATTTTGATGTGGATTTCTTGGATACGGTCAGCGTAACCAAAATGCGGCACACGAATTTCAATATCCGCTAGGCCAGCCATTTTACCGCCATCTTTACCCGTCAGCGCGATGGTTTTCATCCCTTTCGCTTGAGCGGCTTCAATCGCCTTTAGGATGTTACCTGAATTACCTGAGGTCGATAGTCCAAACAGAACATCGCCTTTACTACCTACCGCTTCGACATAACGAGAGAAAACAAAATCATAGCCAAAATCGTTGCTCACACATGATAGGTGACTTGGATCTGAAATCGCGATACCTGGTAGCCCAGGACGGTTTTCACGGTAGCGACCTGTTAGCTCTTCAGCAAAATGCATCGCATCACAGTGTGAACCGCCATTACCACAAGAGAGAACTTTACCACCTTGCTTAAATGAGTCAGCGATCATCTTCGCTGCCGCTTCAATCTGAGCAATGTTCTTGTCATCACTCAAAAACTTATTGAGTACATCAGCAGCTTCGGTCAATTCGTTTTTAATTAGGTCCTGGTACATAGGTTTATCTCTAATTTTTGTAATAAATAGTTCTGCATCAATTACAGAAAGCATTACCTACAGAGTTTACTCAAACAATTCTCACTGTCGATAGCCCACCGTTAACAATTGCACCTTTATTGCAAATCTCTCCTCACAAAATCTGCATGACTCGTCATTTTTAGACCTTTCACTCTACTTAGATCACTTTTTGAGCAAATTGGCATTTTACATTTTATTAATATTTTGATTACACTTAACTGGTTAGACCTCTTACTACTTTAAAGGCGTACAACACATATAAGGCCGCCGTAAAAGGAACAATAATATGGACATCTTGCTCTCTATCTTAGGCTTTACCGCAGTACTTGCGGTCTGCTTATATCACCGCAGTTCGCTGCTACTCTCTATCACAGCTCTAACCGCAACCATGGTAGCGCTCTCTATCTTTGGTAGCGCCGGCTCCCTGAGTTGGGTTCTTTTCATCGCAGCAGTGGTGACTTTGGCTATCCCGTCGGTGCGCCAATCTTTAATCAGCAAAAAAGCACTGACTCTATTTAAGAAAGTGCTTCCGGCAATGTCTCAAACAGAAAAAGAAGCACTTGATGCGGGTACTGTTTGGTGGGAAGCCGAGCTTTTCAAAGGTAAGCCTAACTGGAACAAGCTACATGAGATAAAAGATCCTAAGCTAAGCGCTGAAGAACAAGCGTTCCTAGATGGGCCAGTGAGCGAAGTCTGCGCCATGGTTAACGACTACCAAGTCACTCATGAACTTGCCGATTTACCACCAGAAGTATGGCAATACCTTAAAGATCACAAGTTCTTCGCTATGATCATTAAAAAGAAATACGGTGGCCTTGAATTCTCAGCTTATGCGCAATCTTTGGTGCTACAAAAACTGACGGGCGTATCCAGCGTTCTCTCTTCTACTGTAGGCGTTCCAAACTCGTTAGGCCCTGGTGAATTGCTGCAACATTACGGGACCACTGAGCAAAAAGATTACTATTTACCTCGCCTAGCCGAAGGTAAAGAGATCCCTTGTTTTGCCCTGACTAGCCCAGAAGCTGGCTCAGATGCTGGCTCTATTCCAGATTTTGGTGTGGTATGTAAAGGCAAATGGGAAGGTAAAGAAGTGTTGGGTATGCGCCTAACTTGGAACAAGCGTTACATCACCCTCGCCCCTGTTGCGACGGTACTAGGTTTAGCATTTAAACTGCGTGACCCAGATGGCCTGCTTGGTGAGCAACAAGAACTCGGCATCACTTGTGCCCTGATCCCTACTCATCTAAAAGGTGTTGAAATTGGTAACCGCCATTTCCCACTAAACGTACCATTCCAAAACGGTCCTACTCGCGGTGACGATCTGTTTGTGCCGCTCGATTTCATCATTGGTGGACCAAAAATGGCAGGCCAAGGCTGGCGTATGCTGGTTGAGTGTCTATCGGTTGGTCGTGGTATTACTCTACCTTCAAACTCAACCGGTGGTATCAAAACCGCAGCACTTGCAACAGGTGCTTACGCTCGTATTCGCCGTCAATTCAAACAACCTATCGGTCATATGGAAGGAGTCGAAGAGCCGTTGGCACGCCTAGGCGGTAATGCCTATGTGATGGATGCTGCAAGCTCATTGACCGTCGCGGGTATCGATTTAGGTGAAAAACCATCGGTCATTTCAGCTATCGTTAAGTACCACTGTACTCACCGTATGCAACATAGCGTGATTGATGCGATGGATATTGTCGGTGGTAAAGGCATCTGTATGGGGCCATCGAACTTCTTGGCTCGTGGCTACCAAGGTGCACCGATCGCAGTCACCGTGGAAGGCGCAAACATACTGACTCGCTCGATGATCATCTATGGTCAAGGCGCAATCCGCTGCCATCCTTATGTTCTAGAAGAGATGAATGCCGCGTATTCAGATTCATCAGATGCTCTGGATAAATTTGACAGCGCTCTAGCGGGACACGTCAGCTTTACTATGAGTAATTTTGTCCGTAGCTTGTGGTTAGGCCTTACCGATGGCCGCTTGTCTAATGCACCAGTGAAAGATCAAACAACCCGCTATTACCAACAACTTAACCGCTACAGTGCCAATATTGCCTTCTTATCAGATATCTCAATGGCCGTATTAGGGGGGTCTTTGAAGCGCAAAGAGCGTCTATCTGCGCGTCTTGGCGATATTTTGAGTCAACTGTACTTAAGTTCAGCAACACTGAAACGTTATGAAAGCGAAGGCCGTATTGCCGATGATCTACCGCTAGTTCATTGGGGCCTGCAAGACAGCTTGAAGCAAACGGAACATGCGATTGATGAGTTCTTAGCTAATTTCCCGAACAAGTGGCTAGGAAAAGCACTTCGAGTGATCATCTTACCATTTGGCCGTATACGCAAAGCGCCAAGTGACAAGCTTGATAGCAAAGTGGCTCAAATTCTTCAAACGCCAAGTGCGACACGCTCTCGAATTGGCCGTAATCAATACTTTGAAGCGAGCGAGTTTAACCCAGTCGGTAAGATTGAGAAGGCACTGCATATCATTCTAGAGGCTGAGCCTGTGTTTGATAAGATATGTAAAGCGACCAATCAACGTCGCCCATTCCTACGCTTAGATCTCGTTGCCGATATCGGCCTAGAGCAAGGTATTATTGATAGCAACGAAGCCAACTTGTTACGCGAAGCTGAGCAGCATCGTCTGTACGTTATCAATGTTGACGATTTTGACCCAAAGGACTTAGCGGCAAAGCCTCAACCAGCACTGACACCTGCAATGGATGAAGTCGCTTAACCCCAAATCTGTCCATAAACAAAGAGCTGCCAATGGCAGCTCTTTTTAATTGTTACAAAGTCAGTGAAATACTTTATTTCTTCGGCATCTCCAACTGCATCTCTGGTATCGCTTGTTTCTTCGCTCTCAACTTGCCCATCACAAACCAAACGACAAGACCAAGAATCAGTACCACAATATTACCTACACCGATAAAGATCATGGTGCGGGTCTTCTTCTCTTCACGCATTTGCAGTAGCTGCATCTCTTCGAGCATTTTCTGCTGTTGGATTCGTTCAAGCTCTTGTAAACGTCGCGTTTCCGCTAAGTCGACCTCTTCAACCACACTATAAGTATGCTCGGTAATTTCAAATATAAGTGGTCTTTCTGAGCCCATTTCGGTGGCAAACGCTTTGCCAGACCAAGAGTAATTTCCGTTATTCTCGCTGTTGGGGATTTCTAATTCCAGTTTGTTACTTTCTGCTTGCGCACTGCCTTGTACCGTCACTTTGTCACCATCAGGGCCGTTATGCTCAATATGCGCAGAAATCGACCCCGGAAGAATCATACCCTGCTCGCCGCTAATCACGACTTTGTGTGGAGTACCCACAACCCGAGATTGGATGAAGGTCGATAGCAATGGCTGAGGATAAACCAGCACTTCTTGCTCTTGAGCACGCAAAAAGACACCGTTTCCAGAGGTGATTCGGACACGATACTTGCCCGGCTCACTAGAGACTGGCAATAACACGGTAAAAATGCCATCGCCTGCTACTTCATCTAAGCCACGTCCATCATCAGCAAATTCACCAATCACTTCAGGAATTGGACGAGCTTCTTTGACTAAGGTCTCTTCATTTTCAATAAACTTGGTGAAGGTCACCTTAAGTTTGACACGATCTAAGAAATCACGCAGTACAAGTGGCTGCCCGTTAGAGGTCAGGCGCGCGTTAAACTTAATCGATTCACCTAAGTAGAGGCGGTTGGGCATCTTATCAGTAGAGAGCTCTAGGTGAGAAATCAGCTTGATTTTGTTCTTGGGTGTTACTTTACCGATGGCTTGCCAAGGGCCCGGCATCGGGTTATCAATAGAAATAATGTCCATCGATGACTCTTGATACCAACGGACATTATCCGGAGAGCGCCACGCGTAGTATTTTTTACCATCAGGGCGAACTAAAACCACAGGTTGTGAGCTTTTTGCTCGATAGATAACAAAAGTGATCTGCTTAATCGACGGATCAACTCGAAAACGGTTATCTAACAAGCTCATTGAGGATTCTTCAGCAGAGTAGCTTAACGCGCTAAATACAATACCTACAATGGCAATCCAAATCCTCAACATCCTTTCTCCTACTAACGCCAGAGACAACTTCCGTTTTTCTCGACGATATCTAATCTTTTATTATGGGCATCTATTTCATCGGCCGTTGCACGTAGAACCTTTAGCGCTTTTCGTCCACTGGCTGCACGTTTTATCGCTTCCCCACCGTCATCATTTGAACTACCGGCATTAAATTGCAGCGATGTTTGACCACCGGTCATTAACAGGTAGACGTCAGCTAGAATCTCCGCATCGAGCAAAGCGCCGTGAAGAGTACGGTGGGAGTTATCAATACCGTAACGATCACAAAGTACATCGAGGTTATTTCGCTTGCCCGGGAAGATCTTCTTCGCCATCGCCAGCGTATCGGTCACCTTACAATAATCGTCGGTTTTACCAATGGTTGGATCGAGCATACCAAACTCATAATCCATAAAGCCGGTATCGAAGGGGGCGTTATGAGCCACCAGCTCCGCACCTTTAATGAAGTCTAAAAACTCCGCATGGACATCTTGGTACTCAGGTTTATCGACCAAGAACTCATCCGTAATACCGTGGACTTCAACCGCTTCAGATTGAATATCTCGATCAGGTTTAATGTAAACGTGAAAGTGACGACCGGTCAGTTTACGATTGATGATCTCTACCGCGCCAATTTCGATGATTCTATGGCCTTGGTAATGAGGTCCACCTTCTTGGTTCATACCGGTGGTTTCCGTATCGAGAACGACGATACGATGTTGTTCAGAATTGTTGCTGGTATTCATAACAAAATATGTGTCAGACTATGCCAATAATATGCTTAACCCAATAGTATCAAATCATGACGAAACAAGTGGAAATTTTCACTGATGGTTCTTGTTTAGGTAATCCAGGTCCTGGCGGATATGGCGTCGTCCTGCGTTACAAACAGACAGAAAAGACCCTTGCTAAAGGCTACACTATGACCACCAACAACCGCATGGAGATGCTCGCAACCATCGTTGCACTGCAAGCATTGAAAGAATCGTGTGACGTCATTCTCACCACGGATAGCCAATATGTTCGTCAAGGCATTACGCAATGGATCCATAACTGGAAAAAACGTGGTTGGAAAACCGCCGACAAAAAACCAGTTAAAAATGCCGACCTTTGGAAAGCACTTGACCAAGAAACCGAGCGCCACACCGTTGATTGGCGTTGGGTCAAAGGCCATGCCGGACATAGAGAAAACGAAATGTGTGACGAACTTGCCCGCGGCGCAGCAGAAAATCCAACCGAAGAAGATACGGGTTACATTCCAAATTAATGCTGCTGCTTGTTCGAAACCTTATAATTGACGCTAACTGGCGTCAATTTTCGTTTTAGCTTCCAGTGCGGCTTAATTGGTTTTAAAGGATAAGTCCGCTTGCGTGCGACAACAAAGTACAAACTGCCCATCGGAGACGCCCAGTCACCTAAGCTGTTCTCAAGCCAAGTCCACATCGTCCGGTACTTTTGCATTGGAAAAAGAGCATAGCTATCACACTCGACCACTTGATAATTCAGCAGTCCTAGCCAATCTTTAATGCGGTTTGGGGTAAACATTCGACCGCTCCAAGGCAAATTATTACGTCGCCATGGCATTAAGCTTCCCAAGCCAGTTAAACTTATTGGGTTAAATCCGGTAATGATCAAATAGCCATCATCTATCATTACCCGGTCAACTTCACGCAGCATCCGGTGAGGGTCATTGCAGTAATCGAGCTGATGCGCCATTAACACAGCATCAAAACTTTTCTCCAAAAAGGGCAAATCGTAACCATCTGCAATCACATTATGCAAAGGGTTCTGGATATCTAACTGAACTTGATGTTGAATGTTACAGTTGAAGCTGGTTAACTCGCAGCTCAAACCACCCAACTTGAGTAAGTGATACCCAAATAATCTAGGGCACCATTCATCAATTCGGGTTTGGATGGAGTCATTGACCCATTGACCATTTTTTAGCTGAGACCATGAATGAGGTTTTTCAAGCTTTTTGGCGCTACGTGCTGGTTTCATATCTAACCTGCTTCACTCTTGGGAGACACAATTATGTTGAATATCAAAAGCATACCTGCATTTAATGATAATTACATCTGGCTGATTGAAAATAGCGATCGCCGTTGTGCAGTTGTCGATCCAGGTGATGCAAAGCCTGTGCTTGATTACCTTGCTGAACACGATCTGAGTTTAGAAGCAATTCTTATCACCCACCACCATAATGACCACATTGGTGGTATTGCTGAACTGGTAAGACAATTCCCTAACATCGATGTCGTCGGCCCGGCGAATGAACCTGTTCCCACGTTGACTCACGCGGTCGAAACGGGCGATCAAATTGAACTGTTTGATGAAGTCTTCTTTGTTCTAGGCTTAGAAGGCCACACTCTTGGACATATTGGCTACGTCGGAGACAGTAAGCTGTTTTGTGGTGATGTACTGTTTTCTGCCGGCTGTGGCCGTGTGTTTGAAGGAACAATGGAACAAATGCACACCTCGCTAAGCAAATTAGCCGCCCTACCAGAAGAGACTCAAGTGTTCTGCGCCCATGAATACACCGCAAGTAATTTAGCGTTTGCACTTGCTGTCGAGCCTGACAACGAACAACTGCAACAGTATCGTGATGAAGTCAATCGCCTACGTGCGCAAAACAAACCGACCTTACCGAGTAGCATTCGTCGTGAAAAATGGATCAACCCGTTCCTTCGCACCGATCAGCCAACCGTCATGCGTTCGGTCGCAAATCGCACCTCTGAGACAGACTCTTTGTCAATTTTTACTGCATTACGTGAGTGGAAGAACGAATTTTAACGATTTGCAGCTTGTCACTGACTAATTGTGACAAGTATTATCAGCAGCCAAAGATAAAAAGGGCTGTGAAATGCGAGTTAAACACAGCTGGGTATTCGCGCTAGTATTATCTGGCTGTCAACTTACCCAGCCAACAGATTCCGGTGAAGCCGTCTCTCCGGGAACCAATAATCCAACACCAAGCAAGCAAACTGAGTTAACCACTCAACCCGCAAAGCCGGTAGCAAAACCACAACCAGTGGTGACTCCTCAATCTCAAGAAGATGTATGGCAACGTATTGCGATGCAACTAGAGATGCCTATTCCAGATCAGAAATTGGTCGACTACTACCGTACTTGGTACCTAAAGCATCCCAATCATTTGAAAACAGTATCTAAGCGTGCAGAACCGTTCTTGTACCTGATTACTGAGAAGATCGAACAGCGGGGCCTCCCGCTTGAGTTAGCTCTACTTCCGGTTGTGGAAAGCTCATTTGACGCCTTTGCCTACTCACACGGTAGCGCTGCAGGGTTATGGCAATTTGTCCCAGGGACAGGTAAGCAGCAAGGTCTAGAGCAAAACTTTTGGTATGACGGCCGCCGCGACGTGCCTGCCTCAACCGATGCTGCACTTGACTACCTAACTTACCTCAATAAACGTTTTGATGGTGAGTGGTCACACGCTATTGCAGCCTACAACAGTGGTGGCGGTCGTGTTTCGCGTGCCATTCGTAAGAACAACAATTTAGGTAAGCCTACCGATTTCTTCTCGTTAGATCTGCCAAAAGAGACTAGCGGATACGTACCAAAACTACTTGCGCTGGCCGATATTGTGGCTAACCAAGAGAAATACGGACTAACCATTCCGCCGATTGCTAACAAACCGGTGGTTAAACTGGTCGATCCTAAAGAGCAACTCGATCTCGCGATTGCAGCTCAATATGCAGGTATCTCAGTGAAAGAGCTACAAAGCCTCAACCCTGCATATAATCAGTGGGCAACCGCGCCAGAAGGACCACACCAACTGCTTTTGCCAACGGGTAACGTTGCTAAATTCAATAAAGCGGTAAGTGATAATCGTGGCAAGGGCATGAAAGTAGTGCGCTACAAAGTCAAATCTGGCGATAGCGTTAGTGTATTGGCGCAGAAGTACAACACAACTTCAAGCGTGATTCGTACCGCGAACAACATGGCCAATAACAATATTCGAGTTGGTCAGCACTTACTGATTCCAACGTCGACTAAAGATGATAAAGCTTACGCACTGAGTGCCTCTAACCGCCTTGCAAAAACGCAATCAAAGAACCGCGGCCAGTACAAACTGACTCACACGGTAAGCTCAGGTGATAGCCTATGGTCGATTGCCAAAGAGAATAAGGTTTCACACCAATCTCTGGCTAAGTGGAACGGCATGGGTCCACGCGATACACTTCGCGTCGGTCAAAAACTGGTGATTTGGAAAAACAGCTCAGATGGCGCCATCATTCGTACCGTGTTCTACAACGTACGCAGTGGTGACACCATCAGTGGCATTGCTAGCAAGTTCAAAGTGAAGTCGAACGATATCGTTAAATGGAATGGCTTAAATAAGCAGAAGTACCTCAAACCGGGACAGAAGCTTAAGCTCTACGTGGATGTAACTAAGGTGAGCGTATGAACCCGTCAAGCAACCCACTTGTTATGCTGATCGATATTTTTCGATCTCCAAGCGCCTGCTTCTTAGCCCTATACCAACGTGGTGCTTGGGGTTGGCAGCCTTATGTTTTCTTAATTTTATCACCATTTTTATTCTGGGGTTCTTACTTTGACTTGGTCAACTTTGAATGGCTAAGAGAAGGTTTGGCAGCACAACTGGCTGAGACAAACCCAAAACAGCTAGAGCTATTGGATGCTAATACCCTGATGGCGAGTGAAATCATCAGTGATATTGCCGGTCGTACACTGACCATCCTTATGCTGGCATTTTGGTTTAACCTAGCGACTAAACCAAGCCAACATCAGCATGGTTTTTGGAAATGGTTCGCGGCTGGTGCAGTCATTACCTTCCCGGCAATCATTGGTGATTTAGCGAGTTATGTCAGCGTATTACTTAAGCATGGTCAGGTAATGGTTTATGCCGCTGACCTCAATAGCTTGAATGGCCTACTCAAACTACCACTGACGAATGAGTGGTCTCAGTTTGCTAGCTCATTCCCTCTATTACTGCCTTGGTACATTGCGCTTGGCTATGCGGCAGTTGGTACTTGGACTGAGTTTGAGCGCGGACAAGCCCTTGCTATTGCCGCGCTACCTTGGGTGGGTTACTACTTGATTTGGGCGCTATACATCCTGATTTTCTAATCGGAAGCGAACCAAAATAGGATTATGATCAGAGGCGTCCGATTCGGGCGCCTCTGCTGCTTCTAGTCCAAGCCCACGGAAAAACACATGATCCAGTGGTAACCCTGTAATAAATTGGGTGCGATGATCAGGTAAATACGTTGCCTCTTGCAGCCCGACTGATTTCAGAGCTTGGTGCATCACCTTCAAACGCTCTTCACTCCAACTATTAAAGTCGCCCGCAACAATGACTGGCCCTTGGTGTTTCTTCAGCTCATTCACCAGTACGTCTAGCTGACGCTGATACTCAACCGTGCCATAAGTAAAGTTGACCGCATGAATATTCACTACCGCTAGCTGCTCACCATTAGACAGCGGATAAAGTGCGTACAAGGCTGATTTAGGTAATCGAAGCCATGGTTCAAGCTCTGTATAAGCACACGCCTTAGCTGGTGCACTCAATGAAAGGTTCAGTACCCCCGCCGTGGTATCAAACGCTTTAAACGCATCGACCTGGCTACCAAACCACTTAGCCGCCAATATCCATTCGCGTAGCTCTTCAGTCATGCTCGCTTCCTGTAGCAGCACTAATTGTTTGTTAGTGGCAAACTGCTGCAAACTTTGCTGCCAATTGTCACGATTTTGCTTATAGATATTCCAAACTAACAGATTTATTTCACCTGATTGGTCAACGACTGCCGCATTCGGATTTTGATAGCATTGTAGTGATAGCTCCACTTGCTCGCCGTCTAACGATGTCAGTTGCGCGCTGTCCGATAACTGGAATATCGACTTGTAACCAATAAATGTCGCGCTCGCGAGGACTAAAGGGAGCAGAATTAAGGAAGCTTTTTTCATATTGTTCGCCAAAAACAAAAAAGAGCCTTACGGCTCTTTTTAATAAATTAGATTGCGTCTTCGTCTTCTTCGCCTGTACGAATTCGCACGATACGCTCAACATCGGTAATAAAGATTTTTCCGTCACCAATCTTGCCTGTCTGCGCAGTCTCAATGATGGTATCAACACATTGATCGGCCACTTCATCAGTCACGACAATTTCTAGCTTCACTTTAGGTAGGAAGTCCACCATGTATTCGGCACCACGATACAGCTCGGTATGACCTTTTTGACGGCCAAAACCTTTTACTTCAGACACTGTCATGCCCGTAATACCAACTTCAGCTAGCGCTTCACGTACATCATCAAGCTTGAACGGCTTAATAATGGCTTCGATCTTTTTCATGTTCATCCCTTAAACTATTGTAACTTTCGCCATTATCCCATGATAACAGGGTAATAAAAAGCCCGAGCATTCACTGCTCGGGCCTGATCATTCATCTCAAGTAATTCGCTATTACTTCAAGCTTGCGTAGTAAGCCGCTAGGTTAGCAATATCTGCGTCACTTAGCATAGATGCTTGCGCCTGCATCACTGCAGCCAGACCACCTGTACGCTCTTTGTTTTTATAAGCGTTGATAGAAGATACGATGTATTGTTCGTTTTGACCTTTAAGGTTTGGGTAACCTGGGATCATTGCAATACCATCAGCGCCATGACACGCAGCACATACTGCCGCTTTCGCTTGCCCTGCCGCCGCATCACCCGCAGCAAACGCTTGACCACTTAGTAGACCTAATCCGATAGCCAATCCAATAGTGATTTTTTTCATTGCTCGTCCTTATAATTCCATGATAGTTGTACGTTTTTATGTATACAATTTTACAGAAACAACTAAAGCTTGTCCCAGATGAGTTCACAGTCCTGGCCTATAAAGTGACGATCAATAAATAAATCGCCAACCGCAACAACCCGCTCACCACACATTACTATAGGGGTTCTACGTCTAAGCCAGCTCGGGACACCATACTCCTGAAATAATTTTTTCAGTTTTCGGCTGTGGCCACGTTCTGCAGGATGTGCCGAAAGTCCTTCAGGGTTAAATATCACCTGCAGTGGCGCTTGGGCTAAGGCTTTTAGTGATAACTTCCCATTAGGTGATGAAACCAATGCCAATTGGCCTAACTCATCTGGCAGCTCACAAACTTGTTCGAGCTGTAATGAGCACTGCCATTGCTCAAGACTTTGCCACGCTTGTACGACGTATAACTTATGGGCAAAGCGTCGAATTTGCCCATCTGCTAGCGTCAATTGAGGGTTGGCATCTTGCTGAGCCTGAGCGACTTCCTGCCATAATTTATCAAGCTGGATTCGACTAGGCATACGTAGACCAAGGGACCCAAGCCACATTCTCAGCAGACGCGTTCTTGCCAGTTCACTCATCTCCGCTAACGTTGCAATCTCTAAGCTGCTGTCTGAATGCAGCGCCGCAGACAGTTTCTCAGCCATCAGCTCATCAAGCAGTTGTTCTTGCTCTGCACAAAGCTCAGCACTACGTCGCACCGATTGATGGATGTGAGGCCAACGCTCTCTCATGTTAGGCGTGAGATTATGGCGAATGAAGTTACGCTCAAAGCGCTGATCTTGATTGCTCTCATCTTCAACCCACTCAAGATCTAAACTTTGAGCAAACTCTTCTATTTCTTGGCGAGTAACCGATAACAATGGCCTTACGATTTGCGCACTTGCAAAAGGCATTACCGCAGCCATTGAAGATAAACCTTTTGGACCACTGCCTCGTTTAAGAGCCAGTAAAAACGTCTCTAACTGATCATCTGCATGTTGACCAGTCAATAGTAAATCACCCGAGCTGAGGTACTTGCGCAATGCGTTATAACGAGCTTCTCGAGCACTCTCTTCGATACTCCGCCCCTCAATATCTAAGCTCACTTTTTCAACTACTAGCTGCACATTTAATGATTGGCACCAATGCTGACACTGCTCGGCCCATTGGTCAGCATTGTCACTCAGCCCATGGTGAACATGTACCGCTAAACAATCCACGCGATATTGCTGAGCGTATTGAGCCAGCAGTTCGAGCATCACTCGTGAGTCCAACCCACCACTCAAGCCAAGCACAATACGTGTGTTTGGTTGGTAATATTGGTCAATCGCTGCATAAAACGTAGATTTAAGCTTCATCACTATCTTTATCTTGAGAGTTATAGGGCTATTTTATCACTAGCAATAAAAAAGGCTGAACCTAAGTTCAGCCTTTCTATGACAAGAGTAGCGATTAACAGTAACCGTAGCTCATTAGGCGCTGGTAACGACGCTCTAGTAGCGTATCGTTATCAAACTGCTCTAACTCTTCAAGTTGACGAGATAGCGTTGCCTTCATGTTTTGAGCCATTGTCAGGTGATCACGGTGAGCGCCACCTAGTGGTTCTTCGATAATTTCATCGACAAGCTCAAGCTCTTTTAGGCGTGGAGCAATTAGGCCCATCGCTTCTGCTGCTTGTGGCGCTTTATCTGAATCACGCCATAAGATTGAAGCACAACCTTCTGGAGAGATTACCGAATAAGTTGAGTACTGAAGCATATTGACGTAGTCACCCACACCGATCGCTAGAGCACCACCAGAACCGCCCTCACCTACAACGTTACAGATTACTGGCACTTTTAGGCCAGCCATCACTTTAAGGTTAGTTGCGATTGCTTCTGACTGACCACGCTCTTCAGCACCAACACCTGGGTAAGCACCTGCCGTATCGATGAAAGTGATCACTGGCATGTTAAAACGCTCTGCCGTTTGCATTAGACGTAGCGCTTTACGGTAACCTTCAGGCTTTGGCATACCAAAGTTACGTTTTACTTTTTCTTTTGTCTCACGACCTTTCTGATGACCAATGATCATCACTGGACGGCCATTTAGACGAGCCATACCACCAACAATGGCTTTGTCGTCAGCGTAGTGACGATCACCCGCCATTTCATCAAACTCAGTAAATACGTGCTCGATGTAATCTAGCGTGTATGGGCGTTGTGGGTGACGAGCTAGCTGAGCTGTTTCCCATGCTCCAAGGTCACTGAACGTTTTCTTTTTAAGTTCTAGGCTTTTCTTTTCTAGCTGTTCAATCTCTTTCTCAAGATCAACTCCAGCTTCACCACCATGACGAGATACGTCACGAAGTGCTTCAATTTTTGCTTCTAGCTCTGCGATTGGCTTTTCAAATTCTAAAAAGTTCAGGCTCATCTATAGATCCTTTATTATTCGGTCGCCGTTGACCGAACTTAGTTAAATTCGAGTTCTACCTGGCCTTTCCCAAGTAGTTGTTTTAAATCATCTAATAATGCGTCACTCGGCGTTACTCGCCATTCTGTACCTAGCGTTAAACGCGCCTGAGCATCGGAGCGTTGGTAGTATACATGGACGGGCACACTTCCCGCCCGATGAGGCTCTAGTATTTGACTAAAGCGCTCAAAAAATCGGTCATTGATTTGCGATTCGTCAATCGAAACAGATAATCCTCGTGCATATTTTTCACGAGCTGTTCCCAAATCCATAACTTCGCGCGCGGACATTTTAAGACCACCATTGAAATCATCAAAGCTGACCTGTCCAGAAACCACCAAAATTTTATCGTTTTCTAACAATTCTGCGTATCGATCCAGCGCATCAGAGAACAACATCACTTCCATTCGGCCGCTTCTGTCGTCTAAGGTCATAATACCGATACGTGTACCGCGCTTGGTTGTCATGACTCGCGACGCAATCACCAAGCCGGCAACCGTGACACTTTGATCACGACGAGTTGGGGTCGCGTCTTTTAGTCGACAACTGGTGTACTTACCAAGTTCCCTTATATAGGCATTAATTGGGTGGCCGGTCAAATATAAGCCGAGTGTATCACGCTCACCTTCAAGCCATACCTTCTCGGGCCATGGTTCTACCTTGGTGTACTTATGCTCGACCTCTTCTGGAGCTTCCGTTAATACCCCGAATAAATCACTTTGACCAAACGCTTCCGCTTGGTGATGTTGGCTCGCGGCTTTTACGGCATCATTCAATGACGCCATCAGGGCTGCGCGGTGTGGACCAAGTCGATCAAGAGCACCGGCATAAATCAGTTTTTCAATCACACGCTTGTTGACTTTTTTAAGGTCAATGCGAGCACAGAAATCAAATAAGTCTTTAAAGTGGCCATCTTTATTACGCGCTTCTAGAATCGCATCAATTGGGCCTTCACCAACCCCTTTAATCGCGCCGATGCCGTAAACAATCGCCCCCTCTTCATCAACATTGAAGCGGTATAAGCCAGCATTAATGTCAGGTGGAAGCACTTTAAGCTTCATGCGGAAACATTCATCGACCAGGCCAACCACTTTTTCCGTGTTGTCCATGTCGGCTGTCATTACCGCGGCCATAAACTCTGCAGGGAAGTGCGTTTTTAGCCACAAGGTTTGGTACGAAACCAGTGCGTATGCCGCTGAGTGCGATTTGTTAAAGCCGTAACCTGCGAACTTCTCTACCAAGTCGAAGATTTTCATCGCCAGTTCGCCGTCAACGCCGTTGGCAATTGCACCTTCTTCGAAGGTTGCACGCTGCTTAGCCATCTCTTCTGGCTTTTTCTTACCCATCGCACGGCGGAGCATGTCTGCGCCACCTAGCGTATAGCCAGAAAGAACCTGAGCGATCTGCATTACCTGCTCCTGATAGAGGATAATGCCGTAGGTCGGTTCAAGAATCTCTTTTAACGACTCGTGCTGCCACTGTTCATCTGGATAAGAAACGGCTTCTCGACCATGCTTACGGTCGATAAAGTTATCTACCATGCCCGACTGGAGTGGACCTGGGCGGAACAGAGCTACCAGTGCGATAATATCTTCAAAACAGTCAGGTTGAAGACGCTTGATGAGCTCTTTCATACCACGCGATTCGAGCTGGAATACCGCCGTGGTCTCTGAGTTTTGCAACAGATTGAATGACGCTTGGTCTACCAGTGGGATTGACTCGATCGCGACCGGTGGTTTGCCTTCTTTCTCTAGACGAGGGTTAATCAAGCCTAGCGCCCAGTCGATGATGGTTAATGTTCTCAGACCTAAGAAGTCGAACTTAACCAAACCAGCGGTTTCTACGTCGTTCTTATCAAACTGCGTAACTGGGAAATGGCCTTCCGCATCTGCGTAGATAGGCGCAAAGTCAGTGATGGTGGTCGGAGAAATTACCACACCACCTGCGTGCTTACCGGCGTTACGTGTACACCCTTCAAGGATGCGACACATATCGATCAACTCTTTGATCTCTTCGTCGTTAGCATAAAGCTCAGGGAGTGCCGGCTCAGCTTTAAACGCTTTTTCTAGCGTCATACCTGGGTCTGGCGGTACAAGCTTAGAAATACGGTCAACAAAACCGAAGCCGTGGCCAAGCACTCGGCCAACGTCGCGAATTACCGCTTTCGCCGCCATGGTACCAAAGGTAATGATCTGAGATACCGCATCTCGACCATACATTTCTGCTACGTGATCAATGACTTGGTCACGCTTATCCATACAGAAATCGACGTCGAAATCGGGCATCGAGACACGTTCTGGGTTTAAGAAACGCTCGAAAAGCAGGTCATATTCCAATGGATCCAAGTCGGTGATCTTAAGTGCGTACGCCACTAACGAACCCGCACCTGAACCACGGCCAGGGCCAACCGGAATCGCGTTATCTTTTGACCACTGAATGAACTCCATTACGATCAAGAAGTAACCTGGGAATCCCATGTTGTTGATTACTTCAAGTTCTATCTTAAGGCGGTCATCGTATTCAGGGCGTCGCTCAGCGCGGACAGCAGGGTCTGGAAACAGGAACTCAAGACGATCTTCGAGCCCCTCTTCCGATTTCTTAACCAAGAACTCGGTTTCTTCCATCCCCTCAGTAGGGAACGCGGGTAGGAAGTATTCACCAAGGCGAACCGTTACATTACAACGCTTAGCAATTTCGACGCTGTTTTCGAGCGCTTCTGGGATATCGGAAAAGAGCTCGCACATCTCTTCTTCGCTACGCAGATATTGCTGAGGGCTGTAATTTTTTGGCCTGCGCGGGTCTTCAAGCGTATAACCATCATGAATGGCAACACGAATTTCATGAGCATCAAACAGAGACTCCTCTAAGATCACCACTTCATTGGTAGCAACGACTGGGATGTCACTTTGTTCGGCCAACTCTAGGGCGAAGTGTAAATAGGTTTCTTCATCAGCACGCCCTGTACGGGTCAACTCGAGATAAAACCTATCTGGAAAATGAGTCTGATAAAACGCTAAACACTCTTCGGCAGCCTTCTGATTACCTTTTAAGAGTGCCTTACCGATTTCACCACTCTTACCACCCGAGAGTATAATCACCCCTTCGGATAGTTCAGTTAACCACTCTTTATCAATAACAGGCTGATGCTGAACGTGACCACGTAAATACGCTTTGGAGATCAGTAAAGTGAGGTTTTTATAACCTGTGTTATCCGCTGCGAGTACCGTCAGTCTCGTCAGTTCATCACCAAACTCCGCTGACTGCATCAGAAAATCAGCACCAATAATTGGCTTGATACCGCAGCTATGTGCAGTGCCATAAAATTTAACTAGACCGCACAAGTTGGTGAAGTCGGTCAGCGCCACCGCTGGCATACCCATTTCAGCCACTTTCTTAACCAAGGGCGGCACTTTGGATAGGCCGTCAACCATGGAGAAGTCACTATGAACTCGAAGGTGGATAAACTTTGGATCTGACATGAATAAGGTCCGGGAAGGTTACAATTTGAGAAGATATTTGGGGTATTTTAAGTGAAAAGTATCGACTTATATACCCCAACTACACGCTTTCTATTCAATACCTAGTGCGCGTTTAACTGGCTTAAAGCTCTTACGGTGCTGTTCAATCACACCATGCTGTTCTATTGCCTCGAAATGAGCTTTAGTTGGGTAGCCTTTGTGTTTAGCAAAACCAAACTCAGGGTGCTGCTTATCTAGCTCTTCCATCTCTTGATCACGCACGACTTTAGCAATGATTGATGCAGCACTGATCTCAGCAACACGCAAGTCACCTTTGACCACAGCTTGAGAGTCCATAGACAACTCCGGGCATCGGTTGCCGTCGATAAGTGTAAGATCTGGCTTAACGTTCAAGCCATCGATAGCACGCTGCATTGCCACCATCGTCGCTTGCAGAATATTTAGCTGATCAATTTCTTCAGGAGAACAACGTCCTACCGACCATGCCAGCGCTTTCTGCTTAATTTCTGGCAACAGCGCTAAACGTTTTTTCTCTGATAGCTTCTTCGAGTCATTCAAGCCCTCAATCGGGTTATTAGGATCAAGAATAACCGCTGCGGTAACAACGTCGCCAACCAAGGGACCACGACCCACTTCATCCACGCCAGCAATTAATTGATAGCCTTGTGGATACTCAAACGGTGGGAGTTCTTGTTTCTCTTTTGCCATTATTCTTTACCAATTAGATTGAGAACGGCTTTGGCAGCCTGAACATCCGCGTCTTTGCGGATCAAGTGGTGCATGTCGGTAAATCGAGCAATAAGCTCATCATTATCACGGCTCAGCATATCCTCAACTGCAGGCACAAGAAATTGTGGATGACACTCATCCAAAATATATTCTTTGACTAATTCCTCTCCAGCCAGAATATTCGGCAAGGAGACAAATTCGGTAATCGCTAACTTCTGTACTAACCAACCCGTAAATCGGTTGACCTTATAACCAACCACCATGGGTCTTTTTAACAACATACATTCAAGTGCCACGGTACCGGAAGCGAGCAATACAGCGTCAGAAGCGGTAATTACGTTACGCGCAGTATCCTGAACAATAACAAAATCTAACTCTGGTGCTGTTTGTTGCCAGATTTCTTCAAACTGCTGTTTACGCTTATCATTGACGGCGGCAACGACAAAGCCGATATCAGGAAACTTCTGTTTGATTTGACGACAAGTTTCAATAAAGGGTTGAGCAATTAAACCCACTTCGCCACCACGGCTGCCCGGCAGGACCGCGAGCCATTGCTTATCTTGCTCTAGGTTGAGTAGCTCTCTTGCTTGTTGCTGATCTGGCACCAGTGGGATCGCATCCGCCAAGGTGTGACCAACAAACTCACATGCCACCTGATACTTGTCATAAAACGCTTTTTCAAAAGGCAGAAACGCAAGGACAAGGTCTGTTGCTGCATCTATTTTAAAGATACGCTTTGGTCGCCAAGCCCACACAGATGGACTGACATAATGGACGGTTTTAATACCGGCTTTTTTCAGGTCGAGTTCTAGCCTCAAGTTAAAGTCTGGCGCATCAATACCAACAAATACATCCGGCGGGTTTTGCGTGAAGTACTTAACCAGTTCAGCTTTCACTTTCAACAATCTTGGCAATCTTCCCAAGACTTCGACCAGCCCCATTACGGCAAGCTCTTCCATATCAAACAGAGATTCGCAGCCTTGCGCTATCATTTTTGGTCCACCGATACCGACGAACTCAGCGTTAGGATACTTCTGCTTTATCGCTTTGATGAAACCTTCACCGAGAGTGTCTCCGGACAGTTCACCGACGACGATACCAATTCGTAGTGGCTTTTCCATGGCTGAATGACCTACCTAATTTGTTGCTTTAAAAAGTAAAAAAGACCGCAACCGTAAGATTGCGATCTTTTATGCAGCTTCACAAGTGTTATTAGCGAATAATACCGCGCTCAGAAATCTCTAACATGTCTAGCATCGGTTGGATCGAGTCAAACTCTTTTGCCATTTCTACTAGACTAGCTTTTGCGTCTTCAAGTGTTTTACCTGAACGGTAAATTTCTTTGTACGCTTTCTGCAAAGCACGGATTTCAGGCTTCTCGAAACCATTACGCTTAAGGCCAACAAGGTTTAAGCCAAACGGTGTCGCATGGTTACCTTGTGCAAGTACGTAAGGAAGTACGTCTTGAACAACAGCAGAGCAACCGCCAATGTATGAGTAAGCACCGATATTACAGAATGGGTGAATCGCTGAAAGTGCCATAACACCAGCGTAATCACCAACCGTAACGTGACCACCAAGGATGGCATTGTTACCTACATGAGTATGGTTACCAACAATCACATCATGAGCAATGTGTGCATTAACACAAAGTAGGTTATCGTTGCCGATTACCGTTGTCGCTTTGTCTTGTGTTGTACCACGATGGATTTGAACCGCTTCACGGATAACATTACGATCGCCGATAACAACCGTAGTTTCTTCACCGCCATATTTCTTATCTTGGTTCTCTTCACCAATTACGGCATGTGGAAAGATACGGTTCTCTTTACCAATCGTTGTATGACCTTTGATGACAACATGAGACATCACTTCAGTGCCTTCACCAATCTCAATCTTACCTGAGATATAAGTGAATGGACCAACGGTCACATTTGCTGCAATCTTAACTTCACCTTCAATAACAGCTGAAGGGTGAATTTGGGCTGTTTCATGAATCATATTAAAACTCTCGACGAGCACATTTTAGTTCCGCAGAACACACAACTTCACCATCGACTTTCGCAACGCCTTTGAACGCAGCAATACCGCGACGCTCTTTCAGGAATTCAACTTCGATAATCAGTTGGTCACCAGGAACAACTGGTTTACGGAATTTCGCGCCATCAACACTCGCAAAGTAGTACAGTTCATTTTCTGAAGGAGCACCAAACGATTTGAATGCCAATAGACCAGTCGCCTGAGCCATCGCTTCTAGGATAAGTACACCTGGAAATACAGGTAGCTGAGGGAAATGACCTGTAAACTGAGGTTCATTCACTGAAACGTTTTTGATCGCCGTTAGGTATTTCTCTTCTTGGAAATCAATTACGCGATCGATGAGCAAGAATGGGTAGCGATGTGGTAACAATTCCTGGATTTCAGTGATGTTCATCGTTTTCTGTTCAGTAGTCAAAGTCATATTCCTATTTTGAATGCTAAATTTGGTTGCTGGCAGGCATTATATACTCAAGTGAGCCTAAGGTGTAATCCCACCCGAAAATTGGTTGGCTATATAGACAAAAAGACTCGCGAAGTGCGAGCCTTTTAATCAGAAATGGAATTAAGATTCTTCTTTCTGCTCTAATTGCTTTTCAACAGCCTTCAGACGCTTATTCATCTCATCAATGCGATGAACGCGGGTAGCTGTTTTACGCCACTCTTTGTTTGGCTGAAGTGGAATACCAGAGGAGTACATACCTTTCTCTGAAATACCACGCATGACCATACCCATACCCGTGATGGTCACGCCATCAGCGATTTCGATATGACCATTAATTACGGTGCCACCACCGATAATACAGTATTTACCGATAGTAGTGCTGCCTGCGACAATCGTACCACCAGCCATAGCTGTACCATATCCGATGTGTACGTTATGCGCGATCTGCAACTGGTTATCTAAGATGACGTTATCTTCAATCACCGTATCATCCAATGCACCACGGTCAATCGTCGTACATGCACCAATTTCAACACGGTTGCCGATACGAACACTGCCTAGCTGAGGGATTTTCACCCACTCACCTTTCTCGTTCGCATAACCAAAACCATCTGAACCGATCACTGAATTCGCCTGAACTAGACAGTCAGAGCCAATCTGTACTTCATGATAAACACTGACATTTGACCAAAGCTTTGAGTTCGCACCGATCTTGGCATTTTTACCAACGAAACAGCCAGCGCCAATAACCGTGTTATCACCCAGTTCAACACCAGACTCAATCACAGCATTTGCACCAATCGAAACATCTTTGCCAAGCTTCGCATCTTCGGCTACAACCGCTGAAGGAGCAATGCTGATCGCAGGTGCTGGAGTACTATCTAACGCTTGAGTTACTTTCGCAAATGCCACGTAAGGGTCAGCAACAACCAGTACATTTCCACTGCACTGTTCACGCTGAGCCTCTTTGACCATCACGACAGTGGCCTGACATTGAGCTAAGTGCTTAGCATATTTAGGATTAGACAAGAAGGTTACATGCCCTTCTTGCGCTTTATCCATTGGCGCAACCATGGTGACAGTTGCTGCTGCGTCACCATGTAGTTCGCCCCCGGTAATGGTTGCCAATTCGGCTAAAGAAATTGCTGTCATAGTTTTAATTATTTAAGTGCTTTGATAACTTTTTCTGAAATGTTGTATTCAGGCTTACCGTACTGCATCGTTTGAATATCAATAACGATGTCGTAGCCTTCTTTCTTAGCAACTTTCGCTACTGCATCTTGAATCACTTTAAACAGCTTTTGCTTCTCTTGAGCTTCACGGCGAGCCGATGCTTGCTCTAGTGCTTGAGCCTTGATCTTGTACTTGCTATCTAGCTGACCAATTTCAATACGCAGTTTCTCAACTTCGTCTTGACCTAGCAGCTCACCATCACGCTTTAGCTTTTCGATTTTTGTCTTAGCTTGCGCTTGGATTGCTTTTAGCTCATCCGCTTTATCTTTGAACTCTTTCTGCATCTTTTGCAGTACAACTTCACGTTGAGGAAGCGCTTGGAATACTTGAGCCGTGTTGACATAGCCGATCTTTTGCGCCGCTTCAGCTGCATTAGCAAAGAAAGAAGACGTCATTACAAGAAGGCTTAGACCAGCCGCTTTAATTGTTTTATTCACTTTATTTTCCTCTGTTTTAGAAGGTTCTGCCGATGGTGAAAGTGAAGAATTCTTCGTCATCACCTTCATAACTTTCAATAGGTTTAGCAATAGAGAAGACTAGAGGTCCCATTGGTGACATCCATTGCAATGCTGCACCATAAGATGCACGGATGTTCATTGGGTCTGAGTAATCATCGTAGTAACGTTCGCCAGCGTAGCTCGGGTCATAGGAAAACTCGGTATCCCAAACACTTGCCGCGTCCACAAACACACTAGTACGAATTTGATTTCTTACTTCTTCAGAAGCAAACGGCGTTGGGACAATCAGTTCCAAACTCGCTAATGCGACTGCGTTACCACCTACCGAATCGTCGGTCGCTGATACACAGCTTGCGCTGTTACACGTCGCCGGATTTCCGTTAGTGGTATAAACCGCTTTTGGACCCGCACTGTTCGAACCAAAACCACGTAAGGTTGTAAAGCCACCCGCATAGTAGTTTTCGTAGAATGGGAACAAGTTATCGTTACCATCTGTTTGACCATAACCGTTACCGTAACCTAAGCGACCACGCATCAAGAGCGTAAATTCATGCTTTTTGGTAATTGGTACGTACTGTCGAACGTCATACTGAACTTTAAAGTACTGAGCATCAGAACTTGGCACAGTCGCCTTAGCGAAAGCACGTTGATAGTTACCTGCGGTAGGGAAATAACCACGGTTCAGGTTGTTACGTGTCCATGATACGTTAACATCAAAGTCGTTTGTCAGAATATCGCCATTCTCTTGGCCAATACTCTGGGCAAATAACTGAGCTTGGTCATAAGTTGGTACGTTACCGATCTTGTTGTGGGTATAGCCTACACCAAACTCAAAACGGTTAAGTTCATCGAATGGGAAACCCCAAGTTAAGCTCGCACCGTAACTTTCGTTGGTATAGTCAACAATACCCGCTTCCGATGCTTCAAACTCGTTGTAGAAAATCTTACCGCCAAGACTGACACCATCAAGGTTCCAGTATGGGTCGCGATAATCTAAGCTGATGTTCTTTTGGTAGTCGTTCATCATCGCGTTAATACCAACGCGGTTACCACTACCTACGAAGTTATCTTGCTGCAAACCAACTTGGAAGCTAACACCTGATTCAGTACCGTAGCCAATACCGAAGTTAACGCTGCCTGAGTTAGCCTCTTTCACGTTGTAGACCAAGTCAACTTGGTCAGTACTGCCCGGTACGCGCACAGTCTGTACATCAACTGTTTCAAAGTAGCCCAAGCGGTTTAGGCGGCTTTTTCCTGTCTCAATCGATTTTGAGTTCAGCCAGCTGCCTTCCATTTGACGCATTTCACGACGCAGAACTTCATCTTTCGTCGAGTTGTTACCCACGAAGCGAATATCACGCACGTAAATGCGTTGTCCCGCTTCGACGTTAACAACCAGAGATACGGTCTGGTTCTCATCATCAAACTCTGGAATGGTGCGCACTTGAGGGTAGGCATAGCCTGCTTCACCAAGTAGACGCTTAACATTCTCTTCTAGACCCGTAACCGCAGAACCGTTATAGGTTTCACCACTTTCAAATGGTACTAGCTTCTCGAATTCAGCTTCTTTGCCCAGTAGCTCACCACGGAACTTCACATCACTCACACTGTATGGCTGGCCTTCATTTAGGCCAAGGGTGATATAAACCCCTTTTTTGTCTGGTGAAATCGCTACTTGAGTAGAATCAATTTGGAATTTAAGGTAACCACGATCAAGGTAGTATGACTTAAGTGCCTCGATATCACCCGCCAGAACCTGCTTCTGATACTTATCATCCGCAAGGAAGTTCCACCAAGCAACATCGACATTAAGATCAAAGCGACTCAGTAGCTCTTCATCTGTGTATTGGGTATTACCAATAAAGTTGATCTGCTTAATCTTGGCAGACACGCCTTCAGTAAAGACAAACTTCAGGTCAGAACGGTTACGAGGTAAAGGTGTCACGACCGCTTTTACGCCAGCATTGTACTTACCCACGCTGTAGTAGAAGTCTTCTAAGCCTTTTTCAATGGTTGAAAGCGTTGTGCGGTCAAGCGCTTCACCAACACGGATGCCTGACGCATCCAAGTTCTGCTGAAGTTGTTCTTCTTTGATCGCTTTGTTACCTGAGAATGAGATGCTCGCTATCGTTGGACGTTCTTTAACTTGAACAACCAATACATCGTTATCACGCAGCACTTTGATATCTTCAAAGTTACCGGTGGCATATAGCGCGCGTATTGTCTCAGACACATCTTGATTATCGACTGTATCGCCAACTCGTACTGGCATCTTCAGCAATGCTGCACCCAGTGCAACTCGCTGAAGGCCTTCAATTCTAATATCTTGAACTACGAAGTTCTCGGCACCGTTTGCACTGACACTAGTCGCCAACAAAGTTGCAAACAGAATATTTTTCATCGCCATATTTGTTTTTGTTATTCCTTAATTCAACCTTTGCTCAATTACAAACGAGCAAAATCATTGAAAATTGCCACTGCCATAAGAGAGAAGATAATTGCACCGCCTACGCGGTAACCCATTTCCTGAATTTTCTCAGGGACAGGGCGTCTTATTACAGCCTCAATAGCAAAAAACAATAAATGTCCGCCATCTAACATAGGTAACGGTACAAGGTTAATAATCCCTAAGTTAACACTGATTAATGCAAGGAAACCTAAAAAGTAGACTAAGCCATAATCGGCAGTCATACCGGCCCCTTTTGCGATCGAAATAGGTCCACTTAAGTTATTCAATCCAACATCACCAACAATCAGCTTTTTGAGCATACTGATTGTCAGACTGATTACCTGACCTGTTTTCTCAACCGCCTTACCGACTGAATCAATTACACCAAATTGTAAGTCGAAGCGATAATTTTCTGGCCATTCTGCGACTTCAGGAGCGATTCCAGCAAAACCAATCACTCGCTTGTCAGCAAGTTCACGGCTATCAGGAATCATCGTTAAACTAACGCTCTCTCCATTTCGCTCAATTTGAAGCTCAACCGGTGTATTTGGGTGTTGTTGAATCGCTTCAACAACTTGAGCCCATTCACTAATTTCTTGACCATCAAGGGAAACAAGTAAATCACCAACCTCAAGTCCTGCTTTTGCACCCGCGCCATCTTCTGACACTGCAGTCAGGCGCGGTGTAATCGCAGGGGTGAATGGAACAAAACCGAGCGCTGACATTGCAGACTCTTTCTCTGGATCAAAGTTCCACTCAGTTAAATCAAAATGCTTAACTTGCTCTACACCAATACCGTCAGCAGGAGCAACGGTCATGGTTAACTGGCGGTCACCGATATGAGCAATAAGGCCCATATTAACCGATTCCCAATCCGCAGTTTTGACGCCGGAAACCGATTTTAGTTCCATTCCAGATTCTAAACCTGCATCAGCAGCAATCGAGTAAGGGGTCACTTCACCTACCACCGGCTTAACAGCAGGAACGCCGATTAAGAAAACCAACCAATAAGCAAAGATAGCAAATAAGAAGTTAAAAGCCGGTCCCGCTGCAACAATGGCCGTTCGTTTCCATAGAGGCTTGCGATCAAAAGCAAACTCATACTCACCTTCAGCAAGGTCATCAACACGCCCATCGAGCATTTTGACGTAACCGCCTAATGGAATAACTGAAACACTATACTCAGTGCCATCCTTACCCACTTTGCTCCAAATGGATTTACCGAAACCAATTGAAAACTTTTCAACTTTGACACCGCAGCGTCGCGCTACCCAAAAGTGGCCAAACTCGTGAACCGCTACCAGAATTCCTAGTGCGATTATGAAGGAAGCAAAGTTCCACAAAATACCTGTCATCGCTTAAGCCCACTTACGATCGTTACCGCTAATTCTCTTGCTATTCTATCGAGCTCTAAAATGCTTTCCAAGTCACTGCATTGCGACGAGCTGTAAGAACCTATGATATTGCTCGCTACTTGCTCATTTACCTTGGCGATATCAGTAAAGCGAAGCTGTTTGTTTAAAAACGCATCAACGGCAATTTCATTGGCAGCGTTAAGTGCTGTGGTCGCATGTTGACCGGCATAACACGCCTCAATTGCCAGCTTTAAGCATGGGTAACGGTTAAAGTCTGGCTCAAGGAACGTCAGCTCTCCTACCTTGGTAAAGTCAAGTGCAGGTACACCAGCTTCAATTCGTTCTGGATACGAAAGCGTCAGAGCAATAGGCGTGGCCATGTCAGGCTCGCCCATCTGTGCTAATACTGAGCCATCTTTGTATTGAACCATAGAATGAATAACAGACTGCGGATGAATCACAACCTTGAGCTGCTCACGTTGAGTATTGAACAGCCATTTCGCCTCAATATACTCAAGACCTTTATTCATCATAGTCGCAGAGTCTACCGAGATTTTTGGCCCCATAGACCAATTAGGGTGCGCAATAGCTTGCTCTGGCGTCACATCATCAAGTGAACTGATATCGCTATAACGGAACGGACCACCTGAGCCGGTTAGCAAGATATGTGAAATACCGTGGTTATCAAGCTGGCAGTGGCCTAAGTTCGTTTGAATATCGCTAGGTAAACATTGGAAAATAGCATTATGCTCGCTATCAACAGGCAGCAATTCTGCACTATGCTTGTTCACCGCATCGATAAACAACTGGCCAGACATCACCAACGCCTCTTTATTTGCTAAGAGCACGCGCTTACCCGCTTTGACTGCCGCCATTGTCGGTAGCAAACCTGCTGCCCCCACAATTGCAGCCATAACGGTATCGACCTCATCCATTGATGAGACTTCACACATCGCATCAACACCTGACAGCACCTGAGTGGCTATTTTAAGTTCAGAGAGTTGAAGCTTGAGTTGTTTAGCGGCGTTGTCATCAGCCATAACAGCAAACTTAGGCTGCCATTTCTGACACAGTTCTCGCATTTTCGCTACGTTTTGCCCTGCGGCTAACGCAACCACTGAAAACTTCTCAGGATTTTGTTCGAGAACCTTAAACGTGCTTGCTCCAATCGAGCCTGTCGCACCTAGAATCGTTAACTTACGCATAGCGAGAAACCAAAGTATGGTAAGGGCAAGCCGAAGCTTGCCTTAAAATATGAAGTATAGGAAAGCAAAAACAGGAAATGCCGCTGTTAGGCTATCAATGCGGTCTAATACACCGCCATGTCCAGGAATGATGTTGCTGCTGTCCTTAATACCAGAGACTCGTTTAAACATGCTTTCAACTAAATCGCCTAGCACTGAAATCACCACAGTCACTAGCGTAATCGCCACCATAGTAAAGGTGCTATCGAACTGGAGATTAAACCATTGCGCCGTTCCCCAGCCGACTAAAATTGCAGTAATAATACCGCCAACAAGGCCTTCAATCGTCTTATTCGGGCTAACATGAGGGGCCATTTTATGTTTGCCGAAGCTCTTACCAGCAAAGTAAGCGCCGCTGTCCGCTGCCCAAACAATAAAGCAGACGTAAAGGACTAACTTAGCACCATGATAAGGGTCAACATCGACTCCTTCGGCGCGAAGCAGCAAAACACTCCAAAAGAATGGCAACAACGTGAGTATGCCAAAGCTATGGCGTAAAAAGTTAGAGTTCTGCCAGAATGACGAAGATTTCGGGTAAGTGATGGCTAAAGCGCTAGCCACTAACCACCAAATAAAGCCTACTGCCAAAATAGCGTAATGACCGTCAGAAATTAGATTCAGACTTAGGCTGTCGAATGGAATAAAAATCAGACTTGCAGCGCTGACGGCCACCGTCGGAATTAATGCCATAGTACGCGACTTAGCATCAACGAATTGCGTCCACTCCCAGTAACCAATCAATGTAACAACAGCAATGGCTGCCATAAACAGTGGTAATGAAAGCTCAAATATCCCTAAAATCACCAGAGGAGCAAGGATAAGCGCGGTAATAATTCTTTGTTTCAAACTTGGATCCTTTATTCGCTGTCCATTAGCGCTTTGATTTGCTCACCAGTACAACCAAATCGGCGTTCACGGTTCACAAACCAAGTCACAGCTTCAATCAAGCTGTTTTCATCGAACTCAGGCCAGTACACTGGAGTAAAGTACAGCTCCGCGTAAGCCATCTGCCACAACATGAAGTTGCTGATGCGGCATTCACCACTGGTTCGAATCATCAAATCAACTTCAGGTAAATCTGCCATGGTAAGGTGTTCAGTTATCAGCTCTTCGCTGACATCTTCCGCCTTCAATTCGCCATTGGCAACCTTAGCTGAAATTGCTTTCGTCGCCTGCATAATATCCCACTTGCCACCGTAGTTAGCCGCAATATTGATAACCATGCCTGTATTTGATTCAGTTAAAGCCTCAGCTTGAGCGATCTTCTTTTGCAAGCGATCGTTAAAACGGGACTTATCGCCGATAACGCGTAGGCGTAAGTTATTCTTATGAAGTTTTTTCACTTCTGTTGAAAGAACTGAAATAAACAGCTCCATCAGCACACCAACTTCTTCTTCAGGGCGACGCCAGTTTTCACTACTAAACGCAAATAGAGTAATTGCCTTTATGCCTAGTTTCGCTGAAGTTGAAATCGCTTTACGTACCGCAGCAACACCATTTTTATGACCAAATACACGAGGTTTACCTTGTGCCTTCGCCCAGCGGCCATTGCCATCCATAATGATTGCGATATGTTTTGGGAGTAAATCAGGAGAGAGTTGTGAGTTATGCATAAAACATTGATAGATAATCAGCAGGAGAGAGAGATTAGCATAAAAAAACGCTGTGCTGCGAGCACAGCGCCATTTATATAGAAAGATTATAGAGAATTAGACTTCCATCAACTCTTTTTCTTTCGCAGCTAACACTTCATCTACCTGCTTAACTGCAGCATCTGTTAGCTTTTGAATCTCATCTTGACCTTTACGATCTTCATCTTCAGAGATTTCTTTGTCTTTTAGTAGTGCTTTCAGTTCACCGTTAGCATCACGACGGATGTTACGGATAGCAACACGGCCACCTTCAGCTTCACCACGTACGATCTTAACTAGGTCTTTACGACGTTCTTCAGTTAGTGGAGGAAGTGGAACGCGAATGATAGTACCAGCAGACATTGGGTTTAGACCAAGGTCAGACATCATGATTGCTTTTTCAACTTTTTGCGTAAGCTCTTTGTCGAATACTGTGATTGCTAGTGTACGTGCATCTTCAGCTACAACGTTTGCTACTTGGTTAAGAGGCGTTGGAGCGCCGTAGTACTCTACAGAGATACCAGATAGTAGACTTGGGTGCGCACGACCTGTACGAACTTTAGAAAGGTTGTTCTTTAGCGCTTCTACGCTTTTTTCCATGCGCTCTTGAGCGTCTTGTTTGATTTCGTTAATCACAATATCACCTTAATGTGTAATTCTTTCTCGAAGAAAGCCTATGCGGGAGTCTTCAAAAGGCAATACCGTAGCATAAATCAATTTACGCTACGGTGATTGGAGTTACTCTGCGCCGCTGATTAGCGTGCCTTCTGCTTCACCCATTACCACGCGACGAAGTGCACCTGGCTTATTCATATTGAATACGCGGATTGGCATTTTGTGGTCACGAGCCAGTGTAAATGCAGCCAAATCCATCACTTTTAGCTCTTTTTCAAGAACTGCATTGAATGAAAGCTTATCATACAGCTCTGCGTCAGGGTTTGCTACAGGGTCAGCGCTAAATACGCCATCTACTTTTGTCGCTTTTAGAACTACGTCAGCTTCAATTTCAATACCGCGCAAACATGCAGCAGAATCTGTAGTAAAGAACGGGTTACCAGTACCTGCAGAGAAAATCACTACACGGCCTTGGCGAAGTTCGCGGATAGCGTCAGCCCAGTTGTAATCGTCACACACACCTTTAAGAGGAATTGCTGACATTACGCGAGCGTTCACGTATGCACGGTGAAGAGCATCACGCATGGCTAGGCCATTCATTACTGTTGCTAGCATACCCATGTGGTCACCAACAACACGGTTCATACCCGCTTCGGCTAGGCCTGCACCGCGGAATAGGTTACCACCACCGATAACCACACCAACTTGAACACCAAGTTCAACCAACTCTTTTACTTCTTGTGCCATGCGATCAAGAACCGCTGGATCAATGCCGAAACCATCTTCGCCTTGAAGAGCTTCACCACTCAGTTTTAACAGAATACGTTGATACGCTGGTTTAGGGTTCGTAGTCATGGAGTTTACCTTCCAAAAGAGAGTTGTTGATTAACAGTCATGGATGAAGACTTATATAGTCTGCATTCATCACAGTTAAACGATTAATCGTTAGTCGTAAAAAGACCGCAGCCTTGGCTACGGTCTAAATAATATGCGAGTCTCTAAGGATTAACCTTTTTGAGCTGCAGCTACTTCTTCAGCGAAGCTCATTTCTTCAGCTTTCTCAATACCTTCACCTACTTCTAGGCGAACGAATGAAACAACTGAAGCGCCTTTTTCTTTCAGCATTTCGCCTACAGATTTCTTAGGCTCCATGATGAACGCTTGACCAGTTAGAGAGATTTCGCCCGTGAATTTCTTCATACGGCCAACAACCATTTTCTCTGCGATCTCAGCAGGCTTGCCTTCGTTCATAGCGATTTCAACTTGAACTTCTTTCTCTTTAGCAACTACGTCAGCTGGTACGTCTTCTGGGTTAACGTACTCTGGCTTAGAAGCAGCAACGTGCATTGCAACGTGCTTAAGAGTTTCAGCGTCGCCTTCACCAGCAACAACTACACCGATCTTCTCGCCGTGACGGTAAGAAGCTAGTGCAACACCTTCAACGTACTGAACGCGACGGATGTTGATGTTTTCGCCGATTTTAGCTACTAGAGCAACGCGAGTTTCTTCGAACTTAGCTTGTAGTTCTTCAACAGAAGCTTTAGAAGCTAGAGCGTCAGCTGCAACTTCTTCAGCGAATGCTGTGAAGTTACCATCTTTAGCAACAAAGTCAGTTTGGCAGTTAACTTCAAGAAGAACAGCAACGCCGTTTTCTTCTTTAATGATGATTGCGCCTTCAGCAGCAACGTTACCTGCTTTTTTAGCAGCTTTCGCAGCGCCTGATTTACGCATGTTTTCGATTGCTAGTTCGATGTCAGCGTTTGCTTCAACAAGCGCTTTCTTACATTCCATCATACCTGCGCCAGTGCGTTCGCGCAGTTCTTTAACTAGAGCAGCAGTAACAGCCATTCTAAATTCCTCAGTTGATTCTGGATTTGGTAAAAAACAGGGGCCTACATTTTCGGCCCCTGCTGATAACTATAACTCAGTTCATGCTACAACTTGGTTGCACATAGACTAAGTGTGACTAGGAGCCGCTATTATTCAGCTTCTACGAAACCGTCTTTTTCAGCAGCTACAGCTACGTCTTTGTTACGGCCTTCAGTTACTGAAGTTGCAACAGCGTTTAGGTATAGCTGTACCGCACGGATCGCATCGTCGTTACCTGGGATGATGTAGTCAACGCCGTCTGGGTTAGAGTTAGTATCTACTACAGCGTATACTGGAATACCTAGGTTGTTAGCTTCTTTAATCGCAATGTGTTCGTGATCAGCGTCGATTACGAATAGAGCGTCTGGTAGGCCGCCCATGTCTTTGATACCACCAAGAGATTTCTCTAGCTTCTCCATTTCGCGAGTACGCATTAGAGCTTCTTTCTTAGTTAGTTTATCAAAAGTACCGTCTTGAGCTTGAGCTTCAAGTTCTTTTAGACGCTTGATTGACTGACGAACAGTTTTGTAGTTTGTAAGCATACCGCCTAACCAGCGGTTGTTTACGTAAAACTGGTTGCTTGCGATTGCAGCTTCTTTAACAGCTTCAGATGCAGCGCGCTTAGTACCAACAAATAGAACTTTACCTTTCTTCTCGCCAACTTTAGCTAGTTCAGCTAGAGCGTCGTTGAACATTGGTACAGTTTTTTCTAGGTTGATGATATGAACCTTGTTACGAGCACCAAAGATGAATGGCTTCATTTTTGGGTTCCAGTAACGAGTCTGGTGACCGAAGTGAACACCAGCTTTTAGCATATCGCGCATTGATACAGTTGCCATTTTAAAATCCTCTATGGGGTTAGGCCTCCACATCCCCCATAACTCCGACTAGGCTTCTGCCCAGCACCCCGGAATATGTGACGGAATGTGTGTGATTTAAAGATATAAGTTAGTTGGAAGTAATCGGCTTCGCCAGCTAAGAGACTTAACTAGAGAGAACAGACCACATTTCCGGCGCG
This sequence comes from Vibrio orientalis CIP 102891 = ATCC 33934, assembly GCF_000176235.1. Classification (NCBI taxonomy): domain Bacteria; kingdom Pseudomonadati; phylum Pseudomonadota; class Gammaproteobacteria; order Vibrionales; family Vibrionaceae; genus Vibrio; species Vibrio orientalis. Next base: position 1,868,489 of record NZ_ACZV01000005.1, read on the forward strand.
CTTTATACCATATTTTCGCCCTCTTTGGCTAGTAAAAAAACATTCAGTCGCCTTTTTGACGTACAGTTAATCGATGAGATCTTCCCTTCGCTCATGAAGAATAATTCTCATTATGTAGTGTTCCTGCTAGAATGCGCCCATTCGCACCTGTGTGTGCAACCGAATAAAGTAGAGAAAGCCGATGTCAATCAAGATTAAAACAGTTGAAGAAATCGAACGTATGCGACTAGCGGGCGCGTTGGCCGCTGAAATCCTAGAGATGATCGAACCACACATCAAAGAAGGTGTGACAACAGATGAGCTTAACCAAATCTGTCATGATTACGGGATTGAAAAAGGCGCCTACTCTGCACCTCTTGATTACCATGGTTTCCCAAAATCAATCTGTACCTCTATCAACCATATCGTTTGTCACGGTATTCCTGCTTCTCAAGATGAAGTGGGCAGCAATGGTCAACTAAAACCAGCGGTACTTAAGAATGGCGACATCATCAACGTCGATATCACCGTGATCATTCCAAATGAAGACGGTGTGGATTTAAGTGTTCGCCCAGATGGTTACCACGGTGATACCTCTAAGATGTTCTTTGTTGGCGATGTATCCCCTGCTGACAAGCGCCTATGTATGGTGACGCAAGAAGCACTTTACGTCGGAATGCGCCAAGTGAAGCCAGGCGCAACGGTTGGTGATATCGGTACCGCAATTGAGAAATACATTAAGACGAACAACAAGAACAACCCACGTAACAAGTTCTCTATTGTTAAAGACTTCTGTGGTCACGGCATTGGTAACGAATTCCATGAAGAGCCGCAAATCGTTCATTACAAAAACAATGACCGCCGTGTTCTCAAAGAAGGCATGTGTTTCACTATCGAGCCTATGATTAATGAAGGTAAGTTCGGTGTTACTGTTGATGCAGAAGATGACTGGACAGTTTACACAGGCGATGCGAAGAAATCAGCACAGTATGAGCACACGATTCTGGTGACCAAAACTGGCTGTGAAGTGCTAACGCTGCGCAGTGATGACACTATCCCACGCTTAATGAATAACGCTTAATCACAACGTTTTAAAAATATCCCCGCTCAGTCGGGGATATTTTTTTATTTGCGCCATTTTGATAGATTGTTACCTAATGGACCTTCTGCACGGATTTGCTGTATGCCCTTTCAATCTCCACTAACGTTTGACAATGACCAACTTTCTGTCTCTGAACTTAAAAGTCAGTTAGAAAAATTCGCTCACTATCAGAAGCAAGAGTTTCTCAATCACCACCCGGTTAGCGCCTTAGTTCTCGGGCGAGCCGAATATATCGACCTGATGCTCAATCGTTTGTGGATTCACTTTGGATTTGCGGCTTTACCCAACATCAGCCTCGTTGCAGTAGGGGGATATGGCCGTGGCGAACTTCACCCCTTATCAGACATTGATATCCTTATCGTTTCAAGAAAAGCGTTACCAGAGTCGCTGGCAGGTAAAGTCAGTGAGTTTATAACCCTACTATGGGATTTACGCCTAGAAGTCGGTCACGCGGTTCGCTCTGTGGAAGAGTGTGCTGAAATTGGTCGAGATGATTTGACGGTAGCCACCAATCTGCAAGAGGCGAGATTACTATGTGGCTGTGAGGATACTTTCCATCAGTTAAGAATGGTCATTCACTCCGAATCATTCTGGCCAAGCGAGGTCTTCTACAAGGCCAAAGTCCAAGAGCAACGTGATCGCCACGCCCGATATCACGACACGACCTATAACTTAGAACCGGATATCAAATCAACACCCGGTGGACTGCGCGATATCCACACTCTAAGTTGGGTCGCGCGTCGTCACTTTGGCGCCACTTCACTGTTAGAAATGAGCCGCTACGGGTTCCTAACTGACGCTGAGTACCGTGAGTTGGTCGAGTGTCAAGATTTCCTCTGGCGTGTTCGTTTTGCCCTGCATATCGAGCTCAAGCGTTATGACAACCGACTTACCTTTGCCCACCAAGCACAAGTTGCCGAAAGCTTAGGTTATTCAGGTGAAGGCAATCGCGGCGTTGAAATGATGATGAAAGAGTTCTATCGCACACTGCGTCGAGTAGCGGAACTCAATAAAATGCTGCTGAAACTGTTTGATCAAGCAATCCTCAATAATGGCATTGAGGAACAACCACAGATATTGAGTGATGATTTCCAACGTCGAGGTCACTTAATTGAGGCTCGTAAGCCAGCATTGTTCCAAGCAAGGCCTGAGACAATTCTCGATATGTTCTTGCACATCGCCAACGACTCAACCATCGAAGGCGTGGCTCCGCCAACACTACGCCAGCTTAGAACAGCGCGCAGAAGGTTGAATAAATTCCTGCACACCATTCCTGAAGCTCGTGAAAAGTTCATGGATTTATGTCGCCACCCTAACGCACTGCATAAAGCCTTTAGCCTGATGCATAAACTCGGTGTGCTCGCTGCCTACCTGCCCCAGTGGAGTCAGATTGTAGGCCAAATGCAGTTTGACCTGTTTCACGTCTATACGGTCGATGAACACAGCGTACGACTGCTCAAACATATCAACACATTCAGCTACGCTAAAAACCATGATAAGCACCCTATTTGTTGCGAAGTTTACCCAAGGATTCAGAAAAAAGAGCTGCTGCTCATCGCAGCAATTTTCCATGATATCGGTAAAGGTCGCGGCGGAGACCACTCGGTAATCGGTGAAGGAGAAGCGTATGCTTTCTGTATTGAGCATGGCTTATCCAAACCAGAAGCTAAGTTAGTGTCATGGCTAGTACGCAACCACCTATTGATGTCGGTGACCGCTCAGCGACGTGATATATACGATCCTGAAGTCATTACAGAGTTCGCCAAGCAGGTACGAGATGAAGAGTACCTCGAATACTTAGTATGCCTAACGGTCGCAGATATCTGTGCGACTAACCCAGAGCTTTGGAACAGTTGGAAACGCACCCTACTCGCTGAGCTATTTTATTCGACTCAGCGAGCACTGCGTCGCGGCTTAGAGAACCCTGTCGATGTCCGAGAGCGTATTCGCCACAATCAACAACTCGCATCAGCTCTGCTGCGCAAAGAAGGCTTCAGTGCGCGTGAAATAGAGGTACTGTGGCAACGCTTTAAAGCAGATTACTTCCTACGCCATAGCCATAAGCAGATTGCTTGGCACTGCATGAACTTACTTCGTCATGAAGATCACTCTCAACCGCTGATCCTCATATCGAAGAAAGCGACCCGAGGCGGTACTGAAGTGTTTGTCTACTGCAAAGACCAACACGCCCTATTTGCTTCTGTGGTTGCAGAGCTTGATAGACGCAACTTTAACGTCCATGACGCCCAAGTTATGACCAGCAAAGATGGTTATGTACTCGATACCTTTATGGTGCTCGATCAAAATGGTGACGCGATTGATGAATCACGTCATAAAGCAGTCACCAAACATCTGGCTCATGTCTTGGCAGATGGTCGTCCAACCAAGATCAAACGACGCCGAACCCCACGAAACTTGCAGCACTTTAAAGTTAAAACGACGGTGGACTTCTTACCGACTAAAAGTAAAAAGCGCACGTTATTGGAATTTGTCGCGCTGGATACTCCTGGGCTATTGGCAACCGTCGGTGCCACGTTCGCCGATCAAGGTGTTCACCTTCATGCCGCAAAGATCACTACCATTGGCGAACGAGCGGAAGACCTTTTCATTATCACCAGTCCAAGTGGCGGTAAACTGACTGAAGAGGAACAAGCTGAATTACGCGAAAAACTTAGACAAAACATCGCAGAATTAGCGCCTTAAGCGATCTCAACCACAAGTTGTTAACTTGATTAAAAAAGCACTGTCTACCACGATCATAGGCTGCTACATTAATAATTGAATTATTCATTTCCTGCATAAAGTGGGAAACATTACCCCAACACAATAGAGGTAGCCTATGTATCCACACCTCACTGGTTTAGGAATCCACGATCCTAAACAAATTGAGCGCTATTCACTTCGCCAAGAAGCGCACAAGGATGTGTTAAAAATCTATTTTCGTAAGCAAAAAGGTGAGTTGTTTGCGAAAAGCGTTAAGTTCAAATACCCACGTCAGGTTAAAAATGTTTTGGTTGATAGTGGCAGTCACAAGTACCGTGAAGTGACTGAAATCAACCGTAATTTAACCTTGGTGATTGACGAACTTAATAAGCTAACTAAGCCAGAAAAACCGGCCGAGTTGGATGTGAAAGAGAAGATTCTTTCTGATCTAAGACACTTGGAAAAAGTGGTTTCAAGCAAGATCGCGGAGATCGAAGCGGATCTAGACAAGCTGAAGTAGTAACGCTTTCAAAGCAAGAAGAGTTAAGGGTTGGCATTACTGCCAGCCCTTTTTATTTTTATTGGCGAACCTTTCAGTCTCAAGAATGAGGGACGAGTGAGTTGGGGATCTCTTAAACCTAGTCGAAAACGATGAGAGATTCCCGACTCCTTCCTTCGTCTGTCTATGGAATGACGTGGCCTTTACGCCGCTTCCAGATAGACTTTAAACCAACCAACCTGCATATTTACCAACAAAATACAACGCAACACCCGCCATGGCACCAGCCACAATATCATCAACCATGATACCTAAACCGCCATGGACACGCTTATCTAGCCAGCCAATTGGCCACGGCTTAACCATGTCGAAGAAGCGAAACAGAACAAAGCCCGTGACTAGCCATTTCCAGTCCGTTGCTGACAAGTTAAACAGCGGCACCACCAGCATGGTAATCCAAAAACCTGCAAATTCATCCCACACAATAGAGCCATGATCGTGCACGCCCATATCGTCAGATGTCACCTGACAAATCTTAATCCCAATGACACAAGAAACTAACACCGCCACGATATAGAGCGGGAGTGGCAATTGAACCAGCAACAAATAAAAAGGGACCGCTGCGAGTGTGCCCATCGTACCGGGTACGATAGGTGATAAACCACTGCCAAAGCCAGTCGCTAATAAATGCCAAGGATTTTTCAAAGAGATAAGTGCAAGAGGGTTTGTCATAACTGTCGTATTCTATTTAAAGTGATCATAGCCGCTAAGAGACCAATCAATGGCTTGACCATCACTATGCAGCTCAAAGGTACCTTGCGGTCGAATTTGACCAATACAGGTAACTTTGGCACCGCAATGCGCCAAGGCACTTTCAATTGAGCCTTTGTTTTGCTCCGGAACAGTAAAACAGAGCTCATACTCTTCACCGCTAGAGAGCGCATATTGCTGGGCCATAGCCGGAGTCTCTACAAATTGAAGTAGTTCATTAGAAACAGGAAGGCTGGCGACGTCAATGCTCACACCCACATTTGAGCGTTTCAAGATGTGTTTGAGATCTGAAATGACGCCATCTGAGATATCAATCGCTGAACTGGCTAAGTTCAGCAGAGCTTGCCCTGCTAATACTCTTGGGGTTGAGAGGTAATGTCTTCTCTCCAGCTCTTCAGCATACGGTTTATTGCGTAGCTCTGGGTTAAGAATAACGTCTAATCCGGCTTTACTGTCACCTAAATTGCCCGTCACATAGACCCAGTCTCCGACCTTTGCGCCATCTCGACGTAGCGCTTTATCTGGGTCAACCAAGCCTTGTACCGTTAAAGTGAGACTTAATGGTCCCTTGGTCGTATCCCCACCAATTAACTGGATATCGAAGTAATCAGCTAACTCGAAGAAGGCATCACAAAATGGCGCTAACCATTCTTCATCAGGGCTTGGCATCGTCAAGGCAAAAGAGACCCATGCAGGAGTCGCTCCCATCGCTGCAAGATCACTGATGTTAGACGCAAGAGCCTTATGTGCCACCCAAGTAGGGTTAGCGTTAGCAAGGAAGTGTGTTCCAGCCACTAAGGTGTCGGTGCTAATCGCGATCGACAAGCCCTCTGGAGCTTTTACCAACGCGCAATCATCACCCGCAGCAAGAAGTACATCTTTACGCTGCTTTTGGCGGCCCATAAAATATTTTTCGATTAAGTTAAATTCACCGGACATACGAAATCTACGAATGATTCAAAGTAACAAGCATAAAAAAGGTCAGCGTTTGCTGACCTTTTGGTAATCTTAGTCGATTATTTCTTACGTACGTGTGGCGCGGCTTTATCAAGCACACCATTGACGAACTTATGGCTTTCTTCTGCTGCGAAAACTTTTGCAAGTTCAATCGCTTCATTGATTACCACTTTGTAAGGGACATCTTCACGACGCGTCATTTCATACATAGCAAGACGAAGCAATGCTAGCTCCATCATATCCAAATCTTGCATTGGACGTGCTGTGTATGGACGAATCTTACTATCTAGCTCTGTGTGACTTAGCACAACACCTGTTAGTAGGTCACGGAAGTATGCAACGTCTGTGTCTGGAGCAGAAAGTGCCGGTTCAGAAGCATGATGTTCTTCTTCATCATACTTACCACCTGACAGAAATTGCTCCTCGATGGTAGCAACATTTTCTTTAGTAATTTGCCAAGAGTAGATCGCTTGTAGAGCGAATCGACGTGCATTACGACGTGCGGCTGGTTTCACACTGGCCCCCATTAGGAATCGATTTCTGAAAGAACGTTAATCATCTCAAGTGCGCTTAGTGCAGCCTCTGCACCTTTATTACCAGCCTTGGTTCCTGCGCGCTCAATTGCTTGGTCAATTGTATCAACGGTAAGTACGCCAAATGCAACTGGAAGAGAGTATTCCAGAGATACTTGCGCAAGACCTTTGTTACATTCACTACAAACATAGTCAAAGTGTGGTGTACCACCACGGATTACCGTACCTAGTGATACGATTGCATCAAACTTGCCTGTTTTAGCAACGCGTTGAGCAACAAGCGGAAGTTCAACTGCACCAGGGCAACGAACTACAGTAATGTTGTCTTCGCTAACTTGGCCGTGACGCTTTAAAGTATCGATTGCACCAGACAATAGACTTTCGTTAATAAAACTGTTGAAACGAGAAATAACGATAGCAATTTTTGCGTTTGGCGCTGGGAAGCCACCCTCGATCACTTTCATAAGCCTTCCTTTAACTATGTTCATCAAGTGAGAATCGCCGGATTCTAGCACAAATCTGTGAGCAATATCTAATAGAAATTTAACAGAAGTGACACTACAGAGGTAAACCCTCTATCCAGCTTTTGACCGCGCCTTGATGTTAACCAAGGCGTGGTAACCAAGAGTTAGTGCTTATTCACACACATACTCAACGACGTTCAATCCAAAGCCACCTAAAGCATGGTATTTCTTGCTTGCCGACGAGAGCAGACGCATATCGTGCACACCCAGATCGGCTAAAATTTGTGAACCTACACCGACTCGACGTGACGTGCCTTGTTTTTTAGCAAGTGTTGGGGCTTGGCCCTTATCTTGCGCTTCAAACATTTTCACGCGGTGGATCAGCAAATCGGTTGATTCTTCATTACCTAAGATAACTAGAACACCACCCTCACTACCAATGCGCTTCATCGCCGCATCCAGTGTCCAGCTACGCTCAGCATTACGGTCACTGTGCAGAAGATCGGTAAAGGTATCTTGTAAGTGAACACGTACTAGTGGCGCTTCAGCCGTTAGATCGCCTTTACATAATGCATAGTGGATTTGATTGTCGATAACATCGCGGTACGTGACCAAATCGAAATCACCAAATTCAGTTGGCAGCTTACACTCCGCAACACGTTCAATGGTTGTTTCCGTGTTATTGCGGTATTCGATAAGGTCAGCGATCGTACCTAACTTCAAGCCATGTTTTTCAGCAAAGATCTCTAGATCTGGACGACGTGCCATGGTGCCATCGTCATTTAGAATCTCAACAATTACACCTGAAGGTTCATGACCAGCTAAACGTGCTAAATCACAGCCCGCTTCCGTATGGCCTGCACGAGTTAGAACGCCACCTTCTTGCGCTGCAAGAGGGAAGATATGACCAGGCTGAACTAGATCTGCTGCTTTTGCCTCTTTCGCTACTGCCGCTTGCACTGTACGCGCACGGTCAGCCGCTGAAATACCCGTAGTCACACCTTCAGCAGCTTCGATAGAAACGGTAAAGTTAGTCGTGTACTGGGCATTGTTGTCTTGAACCATTGGCGGTAAACCTAGACGTTCACAACGCTCTTTGGTCATTGTCAGACAGATTAAGCCACGACCATGAGTCGCCATAAAGTTGATCGCTTCTGGCGTGATCATCTCAGCCGACATAATTAGATCGCCTTCATTTTCACGATCTTCATCATCCATCAGGATGACCATTTTACCTAGGCGAATATCTTCAATAATTTCTTGAGGCGTACTAATTGGCATTTTGGTATTCCTATCTTAAGGCATCGAGCGAGTATGGCGTCGCCGCTAATGTTTGTATAATTCTTGGTTTATGCAAAACCGTTCTGCTGCAAAAAGTCCATCGTAATGCGCGATTCAGACTGCTGCTCGCGTTGAGAAGTCAATAAGCGCTCCATATAACGCGCCAGTACATCGACTTCTAAATTGACTTTACGGCCAACGTGAAAGTCAGCAATAGTGGTCTCTTCACCGGTATGAGGAACGATGGTCAGCTTAAACGCGTTCTTACGCAGATCGTTGACTGTTAGGCTAATACCATCAACTGTAATCGAGCCTTTTTCGGCAACATATTTGGCAATCTCTTCAGGCATTGAAACCCAAAACTCGATAGCACGGCCAACCATGTTGCGCTCTACGATTTCACCAACACCGTCGACGTGACCAGAAACAATATGCCCACCAAAACGTGTAGTCGGTAACATTGCTTTCTCTAGGTTAACCTTGTCACCCGCTTGGTAATCAGTAAAGCCGGTTTTTTGCAGCGTTTCGATAGATAAATCCGCTGTATAGCTGGTTGAACTGAAGTCCACTACCGTTAAGCAAACTCCGTTGGTCGCAATGCTGTCACCCAGTTTAACGTCGGACATATCCAGTTTGCCGACTTCCACTGTGACACTAATATCTTCGCCTTTTTGCGTGATTGCAGTTAGGGTACCCACTGCTTCAACAATACCTGTAAACATGATTACGACTCTTTATTCTTTAAGGTGGCAGTAATACGAATATCCTGACCAACCTGTCTTACATCTTTGACATTGAGATCGATTGTCTCTGCCATTGACTCTAAACCTAACGCACCGAGTAACCCTCTACCATCGCTACCCATGATCTTAGGGGCCAAATAGAGAATAAGCTCATCAACGAGGTTAGCTTTGATAAGGCTACTCGCGAGCGTCGCGCCAGCCTCCACCCATAGGTGATTAATATGGTGCTGTTTTGCTAAGGCAGAAAATGTCGCTGCGAGATCGATCAATTGCTCATCATTGAGTATAGGTTCGAGATCTTGACCTTCTGCGACAATAATTCGCTCGCCCTCAGTACTCATTAACTTGAGATCTGAGGTCAACTGATGGTTTCTATCTAAAATCACTCTAACTGGTTGGCGAAGTTCTTGCTGTGAGTATGCTTCTTGTAACGATAGAGGAAGATCATCCCAGCGCACGTTCAACGAAGCATTATCTTCAATCACTGTTTTGCTGGTTGATAAGATCGCCCCACTCTTAGCGCGATACTTTTGCACGTCTTGCCTTGCTTGTGGTGAGGTAATCCACTGGCTTTGACCATTAGCTAACGCTGTTTGGCCATCGATGCTCGCTGCCATTTTGAGCTGAACAAAAGGCATCCCAGTTTTCATCTGTTTAATGAAAGCGGGATTGAGCGACTCTGCTTGTTGCTCAAGTAAGCCTACTTCAACCGTGATGCCCGCATCACGTAACATTTGAATGCCACGCCCAGCGACTTTGGGATTAGGGTCTTCCATTGCACAAATGACTTTCGCCACTTTGGCTTTAATTAAGCCCTCTGCACAAGGAGGTGTGCGTCCATAGTGGGAGCAAGGCTCTAATGTGACGTAAGCAGTGGCGCCGACCGCTCTGTCACCAGCCATACGCAATGCGTGAACTTCAGCGTGCGGTTCGCCAGCGCGATAATGAAAGCCTTCACCGACAATTTCATCACCTTGAACGATCACACAACCGACATTAGGATTAGGGGCCGTGGTATAGATGCCGCCTTTTGCCAACTCAATAGCACGCGACATCATAGTAAAATCTTGGGGGGTAAATAGTGGCATTGATAACAACCGTTAGTCTTCTAAACGAGCGATCTCTTCGCCAAACTCGCGAATATCTTCAAAGCTACGATAGACAGAGGCAAATCGAATATAGGCAACCTTATCAAGTTCTTTAAGTTGATCCATCACCAAGTTACCAATCATTTCACTTGGTACTTCTCGCTCACCAGTTGCTCGGAGCTGAGACTTAATCATGCTGATCGACACATCCACTGCATCGGCACTCACCGGACGCTTTTCTAATGCGCGCTGAAGACCACCGACCATTTTGTCTTCATTGAATGGTTCGCGGTTGCCGTTAGATTTAATCACTCTTGGCATAACGAGCTCAGCCGTTTCAAAAGTAGTAAAACGCTCGCTACACGCAAGACATTGACGACGACGTCGCACTTGATGGCCATCAGCAACCAGACGAGAATCAATTACTTTAGTATCGTTCTCAGAACAAAAAGGACAATGCATATCACCTCCATATAAGTGAAAGCTAGTGTAGCGGATTTGCTTCAGACAAGAAAACAAAAGGGGCTAGATAGCCCCTTTTTCAATCAATGTTTAACAAGATTTGTTAACTGCGCGGCAAGTAGTTTGCCTTACCGACCCATTTGTAGCTGGTCAACTCTTCCAAGCCCATAGGACCGCGAGCATGCAGCTTCTGCGTAGAGACCGCCACTTCAGCGCCAAGACCAAACTGTGCACCATCAGTGAAACGCGTTGAAGCATTCACATAAACTGCCGCCGAGCCAACAGAGTTAATAAACACTTCTGAGTTTTCTAGGCTGTTGGTCATGATAGCATCTGAGTGGCTCGCATTATGAACGCGCATATGATCAACCGCTTCATGAACGTCAGCAACCACTTTAACGCCTAGCGTGTAGCTTAGCCATTCGGTATCAAAGTCACCTTCGCCAGCATCACGTAGCTCTTTAGCTGTGCTAAGCAGTGCTTTCGCTTTTGGCTCAGCAACCAGCGCAACCTTATCCGCTACACGCTCTGCTAGCATAGGTAAGAACTCTGCGGCTACTTTTTCGTGAACCAATAAAGTATCTAATGAGTTACATGCCGATGGGCGTTGTACTTTTGAGTTTTCAACCACATCCAATGATTTTGCTAGATTAGCACTTTCATCAACGAAGATATGGCTAATACCAAACCCACCAATAATCACAGGGATAGTGCTGTTTTCTTTACACATTTTGTGCAAACCAGCACCACCGCGTGGAATGATCATATCAACATAGTCATCAAGCTTAAGCAGTTGCGAAACAAGCTCACGATCAGGCTTTTCGATGTACTGGACTGATGCCGCAGGCAGACCCGCTTTTGCCAGCGCAGACTGAATCACTTTAACCAGTTCCATGTTAGAGAAGAAGGTCTCTTTACCACCACGTAGGATGCTTGCGTTACCTGTCTTTAGACACAGAGCAGCGATGTCGATCGTTACGTTAGGGCGAGCTTCATAAATCACACCAACCACACCAAGCGGTACACGACGACGTGATAGCGACATACCATTTTCTAGTACTTTACTGTCTAGTTCGCTACCTACAGGATCGTTTAGGCTAATCACGTTACGTACATCGTTAGCAATCCCAGTAAGACGCTCTGGGTTTAGCAATAGTCGATCAAGCAGTGCCTCGGTTAGACCTGCTTCGCGGCCTTGTTCGATATCTTTCGCATTCGCCGCTAAGATATCTTCAGCGTTTGCTTCAAGCTCATCGGCAATAATCGCCAATGCTTGGTTTTTTTGTGCTGTTGATGCTGTTGCCAGTTGGAAAGCCGCTTCTTTTGCAGCTTTACCCATAGAAATCAGTTCCACTTTTCTTTCCTTATTCTTGGATTACGACCATATCGTCACGGTGCAATACTTCATTGCCGTAGTCATAACCTAAAATTCCAATAATATCTTTACTGTGCTTGCCGACAATTTTGGCCATGTCTTGGCTTGAGTAACTGGCGATACCGCGTGCAATCAATTTACCTTGTGTGTCAGTCACGCGTACAACGTCGCCGCGAGCGAACTCGCCGCTCACTTTAGTTAAACCTTTAGCAAGCAGGCTACTGCCCTTACCGACCACAGCGTTAACGGCACCATCATCAATCACAATATCACCTGACGCGGCTGGTCCTGCAAGAATCCAACGCTTACGGTTTTCTAATGCTTCTTCACACGGTAAGAAACGTGTGCCTTGTGGGTTATCACCAAGTGAATCAAACACCACATTTGGCGCGCTACCCGCAGCAATGATGACCTCGATACCTGCGCGACGTGCAATATCTGCCGCTTGCAACTTAGTTGCCATGCCGCCAGTACCTAGCGTGGTACCACTACCACCGGCAATTTTGCGCAGCGTATCGTCAATGGTCTTAACTTCCTTAATCAGCTCGGCATTTGGGTCTTTGCGAGGGTCAGCAGTAAATAAACCTTTTTGGTCAGTCAGTAGCAGCAGCTTATCTGCGCCACACAAAATACCGACTAAAGCAGACAAGTTATCGTTGTCACCCACTTTGATTTCGCTCGTCGCTACCGCATCGTTTTCATTTACGACAGGAATAATGTCGTTTTCGACGAGAGCGTTGATGGTGTCGCGCGCATTAAGGAAGCGTTCACGATCTTCTAAATCAGCACGTGTCAGCAACATTTGACCTATCTTAAGGCCATAAATTGCAAACAGAGATTCCCAGGTTTGAATTAACTGACTTTGACCCACCGCCGCTAAAAGCTGCTTACTTGCCATAGAATTGGGCAGTGCGGGGTATCCTAGGTGTTCACGGCCAGCCGCAATCGCGCCCGACGAAACCATAACCACAGAGTGGCCTTGCTTTTTAAGTTCAGCACACTGACGTACCAGCTCAACCATATGAGCTCGATCCAATGCCAACGTACCACCCGTTAAAACACTTGTACCTAGTTTAACCACGACAGTCTGAGACTGTACGGTATTTCCGCTTTCTTGATTCATTGCCTTTCTACTATGAAAAATATAAAAACCCTCTCAACCTTGTTCTTAATTGATAAGTCACAAAGATTGATTAGACCTGATGTTTTAGCAATCAAATCGAAATTTCACAAGCAGAAAAGGCGCTAAAAAGCGCCTTTTTGGTCTATAGAGGCAAAAGCCTGAGTATTTTAGACGAATTCGACAGATTCCTTGTGAATCGCCAGTGGGATTTCAAACTCTTTTTCGAGAGTTTCAAGCAGCTTTTGGTGAAACACTTCTTGGGTTCGAGTGACATCTTGAATGGCCTTTTTAGGTAGCGCTTTGTCTTGCCACTCCCCTGTCACGTCGTATAAACCTGAGCGGTAACGGGCTTCAAATGCCTCACCATTTTTCTCAAGTTCAAGCCACCAGCCCCAAAACTCGCGCTGCTCTGGTGATTTTTTATCATTGACGCAAACCGATAGGCAATCAAACAAGTAAGAGCCTTCAGAACTTTGTGATTCGCGCAGGTAAGGCCCAATAGCCCTCAGTGTGGTTAACAAGCGATAATGTGTCGGACTTTTTGTCTGTTCAGACATAATGAATCTCCATATTCATTTACTTATTGTTATTCGCGCATACTTCAGGACTAAACAGTCTGGGTAGCTCGTATACATAAGTGTTGTCTAAATTAGTTTAATTGTCATCTAATTAGCTCATCTTCTAACCACTTTATCGCTAAATCGAGGGATTGCTCATAACCTTGTGTAATTGTCTTAGCACTAATTTTCTTCGCTTTTCCGTAGTCGCTGTAAACCGCAACTAACTGGTTATCGCTGTAGGGCGAGACTGGGTCATTTTCTAAACTCATCGCCAAAATCGGCACTCGGGTCTTGCGTCCCGCTAAGATGCCTTGAACCTTTAATGACCAAGCCATCAGTTGCCCTGCGAGACTATGAATGTCGACCGCTGTCTTACCTAATCGAGATGCCAATACATCCAAATACATCTTAGGCATCTGCTTGAGTTTTTCCGGCGAAGAGAGCACATCATGAATCGGCGCCCCAAGTGAGACACAGGCTTTAATTTTATCTTGCTCAAGGAACGAGAGTCGTACCATCGCATTACCGCCAAAGCGGAAACCAATCAAGCCAACTTTATGGTGATCGACATAAGGGATGTGATATAGCTCATTCAGCACTGCCTGATGCAAGCGCGACGTGTCTTCAGTCAAGTTCCAGTGGGTATTGTAACCAATAGAAGGCATATCGACCGTTAACATGGCGATGTTCTTTTTCGCCAAATGGTCACGAAACAGCGCCCATAGATCCGTTTGTAAGCTGTCTAACCCAGCACTGACCATAACGACAGGTTGCGGTTTTTCGGTACTGGTTAAGTGCAAATGAGCGACGATAGTTTTCTTTTGGTATGGGATCTCAATACGTTTGACAATGTATTTGGTTTTATTGCTCGCTTCAGTGTAAGCATTACTGGCAAGCACTTGCGCTTGTGCGGCTAAGTTGTCATTTTTTAGGTGTGGATACCCGGCAATACTAAAACATAGCGATGCGTTAAACATCTCATCTGCCGCATCCTCTCCCTTAAGTTCTGCTGCGCGCTTTTGATGCAGCATCCCCAGTTTCGTCCACTCATAAGTCCAGTTACCACTGTGGTAGCCCATCACGGTATCTAGCCACTGATCGTTGGTACGCGAATGCTTAGAGGCCGCAATTTTGGCCAACACCGCTTCGATCTCTATGGGGTCAAGTCCCTGCCATGACCACTGCATACGACGAAGATTGCGATACCACTTATAGCCATCCTCCTCTAGCTTACCATCAAGAAATGTTTGGCTACTCGGCATATAGCGGGTAAGCCCAGACGTTTCTTTTGCTTGCTTATGATTCGCAAATAAGGTTTCGGAGAGGTTCTTGCTGACTTCCTCTGACATGAGTTCGACCTAAATAAATTATGATTACTAAATAGTAATAAAAAAAATGACCCAAGAAAGGGTCATTTATCAAGAAATAGGTGGGAATTAAGCAAAGAGATTACTTTTGTTTACGATTGATTGGCTCAACGTACTGAATTGACATATCCCATGGTTGCTCAATCCAAGTGTCTTGTGCGATATCAACTACGTAGTCATCTAGTAGTTCAACACCTGCAGGTTTTGCACATACAGCGATCAATTTCGCTTTCGGGTACATGTCGCGAAGTTTACGCGCAGTGTCACCACTGTCCACTAGGTCTTCAACGATTAGGAAACCTTCACCGTCACCTTCTGGTGCTTTCACTACCGTCATATCACGCTGGTGATCATGGTCGTAGCTAGAGATACAAATTGTATCAACGTGACGAATACCTAGTTCACGCGCTAGGATTGCGCCAGGAACAAGACCGCCACGGCTCACAGCCCAAATACCTTTCCACTGCTCTGCTGGCATCTGTTTTTCTGCCAATTCACGACAAAGTGTGTGCATTTGGTCCCAAGTGATAATGAATTTCTTAGCCATTGTAATAACCTAATAATTTGAAAAATCTGCATCCCCGCAAAGCATCTGTAATGAAATGATCGCAATCGGCCAGTTTGGGGGAAAAGCTACGCAAACGTTTATTTTACCGAAAGTGCAGCATAATACCAATGCCATAAATAAAATGTTCAGCACGAATGAACAGTTCAACGCTGGCTATGGGCTAGATTTGATTCTCTAGACAAAAATAATCGCTATAGCAGCCATGACTGCTATAGCGACAATAAATAAACTCTTTTCCAACAAAGAAAAGCAGCGGAGTTGTTAAGTTAAGCCACTAAGTATTTGATAATAAATACCGCAGCTAAGACCCAAACACTCACTGAAACTTCACGACCACGGCCACTTAGCAGTTTAATCGCTGCATAAGAGATAAAGCCAAGTGCAATACCTTCCGCGATAGAGTATGTCAGAGGCATAAGCAGACATGTCACGACAACCGGTGCCGCTTCTGTCAAATCACGCCAGTCTACGCTAACAAGACCAGACATCATTAGAATTGCTACGTAGAAAAGTGCACCTGCTGTCGCGTACGCTGGAATCATCCCCGCTAGCGGCGAGAAAAATAACGCCAGAAGGAATAACACACCAACGACGACTGCTGTTAGACCTGTACGACCACCAGCCGCAACACCTGCTGTGGATTCAACGTAAGAGGTTGTGCTTGAAGTACCTAGCATCGCACCCACTGATGTCGCAGTTGAATCAGCAAGCAGCGCTTTACTTAAGCGAGGAAGCTTACCATCTTCTTTGATTAGGTCAGCTTTCGTTGCAACACCAACCAGCGTGCCTGCTGTATCAAATAGGTCAACAAATAGGAAAGCAAATACAACCGAGATCATGCCAACTTCAAATACGTCAGCGATGTTCATCTGCATTAGCGTTGGAGCAATGCTTGGTGGTGTAGACATTACGCCGCCCCACTGAACGTCACCCATCAGTAGGCCAATCGCAGTGATCACTAGGATTGCAATCATTACAGCGCCACGTACACCACGGTATACCAATGCAATCGTTAAGAAGAAACCGAGCGCAGCAAGTGCTTGTTGTAGACCAGTAATGTCACCAAGGCTTACCAAGGTCGCTGGGTTATCAACAACAATGCCAGAGTTTTGCAGACCGATAAACGCCAGGAAAAGACCAATACCCGCCGAAATACCCGTTCTTAAAGACATTGGGATCGAGTTAATGATCCATTCACGTACCTTAAATACACTCAGTGCCATAAAGATGACACCCGATACGAAAACCGCTCCGAGCGCTACTTGCCATGAGTGCCCCATGCCAAGAACAACACCGTAAGTGAAGAATGCGTTCAGACCCATACCCGGTGCTAAAGCGATTGGGTAGTTAGCGACAAAACCCATGATGAAACAGCCAATTGCTGCAGCAAGACAGGTAGCAACAAACACTGCACCTTTGTCCATACCTGCATCAGCAAGCATCGCTGGGTTAACAAAGATGATGTAAGCCATCGTTAAGAAGGTAGTGATACCTGCGATGATCTCAGTTTTGACTGTCGTGCCATTTTCACTGAGCTTGAATAGTTTTTCGAACATAATCGAATCCTAAAAAGGTAAAAAGTAAACGGTTGCGTAATCGATTGGCGGGAATTATAATGTCATCAAATAGTAAATTCCAGATAGAATTAAGACTCTAACTAATATTTCTAATTGTAAAAGGGAAATTCAATCGATTACATTGCCCAAAAAACCAGTAAAAAGGCCTACTTATCAGCAACTAAGATTAAAATTAACTTTTGAGAGAAAAAGGTGTTTTTTTGTGCAGTGTTGCAAACTTACAAGTGACCAAATGGCAAATGTTCGGCGTGCAATATGAGTTTATGCGAATAAAATTACAGTAAGAAGAGCTAGCTAAGGAAAGCACAAAGTTAAGATATACAGATATGCTATTTTTCAGATAAAAAAACGCCACTCAATTTGAGTGGCGGTTGAATCATGTCAGCAAGAATTAAGCTGCTGAAAAAAAATTCCAATAATAGGGGTGAACATACTCTGTTCGAGAGTCACAAACCTCGGATTAGTAACCAAAGCTTGTTGGATAAGTAAACGTACCTGTGTAAACAGAGCTGTTTAGCCAGAACGCTGCACTTGGTAAACCTTTCATAACTATCACCTTCTAAATCAATTAAAACAGATTACAAATATTGATTTCTCGGTTCCTTGGAGGCGACAAATCGGACTCATCCTTTGAGCATTTTCTCTTCGCTTTCGAAGTTGGTTACTAATATACCCCAAAGAAAATTAATTACAACCTTTTGCGTGACAAATATCACATAAACTTCATAAATTGACTTCAATCAAATTTAAAGTGTAATTAAATTACAGAATCATCAGCCTGGTGACGGTGTTTTCTACAAAAGTTACGAACTTAGGTGCGTAAACGTTTTCGCGAAAAATACCCAATATGTGATTGCCCTTTTGCTTTCGATTTCTCTTTTACTACTACCTAAAGGTCTGTAGTGCTATGCTGTGGCCTCTATTTAATAGGTCAGATTTAGCTTTTTGTTCTGCCCGTACAACCGCGCTGCACAACAAAATCTGGCATTATTCTTTTTAAGGAGTCATCCGTGTCTGAATTCCATTCTGAAATCAGCAACTTATCACCTGCTCCACTATGGCAGTTTTTCGATAAGATTTGTTCTATCCCTCACCCTTCTAAACATGAAGAAGCGCTAGCACAGTACATTGTGAAATGGGCAACAGAGCAAGGCCTACCAGTTCGCCGTGATCCAACAGGCAACGTTTTCATTAAAAAGCCGGCAACGCCGGGTATGGAAAACAAAAAGGGTGTCGTTCTACAAGCGCACATCGATATGGTGCCACAAAAGAATGAAGACACGGATCATGACTTCACTAAAGATCCTATCCAACCATACATTGATGGTGAATGGGTTACCGCTAAAGGCACAACCCTAGGTGCAGACAACGGCATGGGTATGGCTTCTTGTCTAGCTGTTCTGGCATCAACTGAGATCAAGCATGGTCCAATCGAAGTACTACTCACTATCGATGAAGAAGCAGGCATGACCGGTGCATTTGGTCTTGAAGCAGGTTGGTTAGAAGGCGATATCCTTCTTAATACTGACTCAGAGCAAGAAGGCGAAGTCTACATGGGCTGTGCTGGCGGCATTGATGGCGAAATGACTTTTGACATCAAACGTGAAGCAATCCCTGCAGGTTATGTGACTCGCCAGCTGATCCTTAAAGGCCTAAAAGGCGGTCACTCTGGCTGTGATATTCACACTGGTCGTGGTAACGCCAACAAGCTAGTTGCACGTTTCCTAGCGGGTCACGCACAAGAGCTCGATCTTCGCCTAGTTGAATTCCGCGGTGGTAGCCTACGTAATGCGATTCCTCGCGAAGCGTTTATCACGGTCGCTGTCCCTGCTGAAAACGAAGCTAAACTTGCAGAGCTGTTTGAGTTCTACACTAACCTGCTTAAAACAGAGCTAGGTAAAGTGGAAACTGACATTGTTTCTTTCAATGAAGCTATCAAAACCGACACACAAGTTTTAGTCGTTGCTGACCAACAACGCTTTATTGCTGCGCTAAACGCATGTCCAAATGGCGTGATTCGCATGAGCGATGAAATCGAAGGTGTGGTTGAGACTTCTCTTAACGTTGGTGTTATCACAACTGAAGAGAATCAGATTCAAGTGCTATGCCTAGTACGCTCACTGATTGACTCTGGTCGCCAGCAAGTAGAAGGCATGTTAGCTTCTGTTGCTGAGCTAGCGGGTGCACAGATTGAATTCTCTGGTGCTTACCCAGGTTGGAAGCCAGACGCGGATTCTGAAATCATGGCTATCTTCCGTGACATGTATGAAGGCATCTACGGCCACAAACCAAACATCATGGTGATTCACGCCGGTCTTGAGTGTGGTTTATTTAAAGAACCTTACCCGAACATGGATATGGTTTCTTTCGGCCCGACCATCAAGTTCCCTCACTCTCCTGATGAGAAAGTGAAGATTGATACTGTCGCCCTATTCTGGGATCAAATGGTTGCGCTATTAGAAGCGATTCCTGACAAAGCCTAAGTCAATATAAAAAAAGCCGAGCTATCACTAGCTCGGCTTTTTTATCACTTACATGCGCTTTATGCTTGAGTCGCTAAATAATCTTCAAGCTCTTGCAGGCTAGTTTCAGCGACTAATTCCCCGTCAATAAAGTAAGAAACCTCCTCGCCCTCTTTGACCCCAATAAGGGTAGCGCGCTCACCATTGTCATAGGTGATATCCATTTGGATCGTGTTTGCATCCAAAGAGAGCATGTGACCACGCTCAATAGTGCGATATTGGCTGATTGGGGCGATTGGTGCTTCTTTCAACGAATCATCCAGATCATCATTAATATCAATCATGGTTTCCGTCTTGGTATCGAAAATGTGTGGCTTACCATTTAGTGGGTTTTTACCTGTCCAAAACTCGAGCGAGTTAAAAATTAAATAATCCGCCGCGACAGTAATACCGTACACAGGTGCAAGTAACATGTTTAGGCCGCCCCTAGCATAACGGTTATCGACAGCTTCAACGTTAAACTTCATCAGCATTCCCGTGACAGCATTACTACCTACACAACCAGATAAGCTAATTGCAACCGCCGACAACGCCACTACTTTTGCTATTGTTGTTTTCATAAATCCCTCTAACTATTGACGATAATGTTCATCAACAACTTTAGCGCACTTGTTAAGTTGCATATGTTATAGACGTCAATAACCTATGATTAATCCTAAGAATTGGGCTTACAGTCCCAAATTTTAGACGCTTACTTTCTCACCATTATCGATAAATTAAATTTGTCGTCATGGACATTTTATTTCGTTAGTCAGTAGCCAACGTGACTGATACAGTCCGCCTCCTTGAAGCTTCTTGGGCTCATCACAAACGCCCTCTTCAAGCGATAACTCAAATTTAAATAAACATTTTAAGTTGTATCGGTGGACTGAGTTTATCCCTAACTGAGTCTGTAATTCTCTCTAATAAAATTTGTACTGCGATGAAAGAAAAACTATTAGTCGGTTGGCGAGAAACTCTTAGCCTGCCAGGTTTAGGTATTAGTGAAATTAATGCAAAAATTGATACCGGAGCCAGGACGTCTTGTTTACACGCGTTCAAAGTAGAGAGCTTTAAGAAGGACGAAGCTCTATGGGTCCGCTTCTGGATTCACCCAAAACAACACGACACGGATTTCGAAAAAGTTTGTGAAGCTAAAGTAATTGATGAGCGCACTGTGCGCGACTCAGGTGGTCATGAAGAGTCACGTTATGTGATCGAATCTGAACTGAGCATTGGCGGAAAAAGTTGGCCAATTGAAATTACTTTAACTAATCGCGAAAACATGGCTTTTCGCATGTTATTAGGTCGCACTGCAATGCACGATCGCATCATTGTCGACCCTGTTGAATCGTTTTTAGTCCCTTTCGAGGAAAGCAAATAATGAAAATTGGTATTCTGTCTCGCAACGCGAACCTGTACTCAACCAAGCGTCTAATTGAAGCGGCAGAAAGCCGTGGTCACGAAGTAAAGGTGATTGATGCGCTACGTTGTTACATGAATATCAACTCAGAAAAACCAGAGATCCACTTCAAAGGTGAAGAGCTGTCTGGCTTTGATGCGATTGTTCCTCGAATCGGTGCGTCAGTAACATTCTACGGCACTGCGGTATTACGTCAGTTCGAAATGATGGGTGTGTACCCAGTTAACGAATCAGTAGCGATCACTCGTTCTCGTGACAAACTGCGCTCAATGCAGTTGCTATCGCGTAAAGGTATCGGTATGCCAATCACTGGCTTTGCTAGCAAGCCTGATGACGTAAAAGATCTACTTGAAATGGTAGGTGGCGCGCCAGTAGTGATCAAACTACTTGAAGGTACTCAAGGCATCGGTGTGGTTCTGGCTGAAACTCGTAAAGCAGCAGAAAGCGTTGTAGAAGCTTTCATGGGCCTAAAAGCAAACATCATGGTGCAAGAGTACATCAAGGAAGCTGGCGGTGCTGATATTCGCTGCTTCGTACTTGGTGACAAAGTGATTGCAGCCATGAAGCGTCAAGGTGCTGAAGGTGAGTTCCGCTCAAACCTACACCGTGGTGGTAGTGCATCTTTAATTAAGATCACTCCAGAAGAGCGCCGTACTGCGGTAGCGGCTGCGAAGATAATGGGTCTAAATGTGGCTGGGGTGGATCTCCTAAGATCAGACCGCGGTCCATTAGTCATGGAAGTAAACTCATCTCCAGGTCTTGAAGGTATTGAGGCCGCAACTGGTAAAGACATTGCTGGAATGATTGTCGAATTTATTGAGAAGAATGCGGCAAGCAAAAGGACTAAAACTCGTGGCAAAGGCTAAGAACAATAGCGCATTTGAATTTCTCGGCGAGTCTATCTCGCCGGGAGAACGTAAGGTTGTTGAGTTAGAAGCTGCCAAGCTCTATACCCATTCACCTTTATCGATCCCGGTTGAGATCATCAATGGTAAACAAGCAGGACCTGTCTTAATGGTCAACGCTGCTATCCATGGTGATGAACTCAACGGCGTTGAAATTGTACGACAGTTGATCAACACCATTGACGCTAACAAGCTCAAAGGTACTGTGATCGCTGTGCCAATCGTCAACGTATTTGGCTTTATTCATAAATCGCGTTACCTACCGGATCGACGCGATCTAAACCGCTGCTTCCCAGGAAGTGAGAAAGGCTCGCTGGCTTCACGCATGGCGAATACTTTCTTCTCTCAGGTTGCTAAGCGCTGTGATTACATTCTGGACTTACACACGGGTGCGATTCACCGCACTAACCTGCCGCAAATTCGAGCAGATTTAAGTAACCCAGAAACACTTCGTATTGCTCAGGCGTTTGCTACGCCAGTGATAGTCGATGCTCCACTACGTGATGGTTCTCTGCGTAGCGAAGCTGAACGCCTGGGCATTCCGGTTCTGACATACGAAGCAGGCGAAGCATTGCGCTTTGAGCCTATTTGTATCAGTGCTGGTTTCATTGGTGTACAACGTGTAATGCAGGCGATTGGCATGCTGCGTTCAAGCCGTAAAAAGTTGCCAACACCTGTGATTGCAAAATCCACTAGCTGGCTACGTGCTGAAAGTGATGGCATCTTACGTACTGTTGTAACACTGGGTGAGAAAGTTGAAAAAGGCCAAGTTCTGGCGTATATCAGCGCCCCACTCGGTCACAGTGAGATTGAACTTACTGCTCGCAAAGGCGGTATTGTTATCGGTCAACAGACACTACCTTTGGTAAACGAAGGCGACGCAATCTTCCACTTAGCTTACTTTGAGCAAGATGATGAAGAAGTTGAACAAGTGGTTGAGGAGTTCATTGAAGAGGTCACTGACCTTGACGTTGATCCATTAACGACTGGTCAAATCAACACGCCTGCTCAGTAAACTGAAGCTGTTAAAAACAAAAAGCCCGCATATCACTATGCGGGCTTTTTATTTGTCTGTCGCTTTCCTGTTAGCCAAATTGACTACTAACCAAATGAGGCCCAGATAACCGTCGCCACTAAAACAGGGCAGACAAATTTCACATAAGCAGGCCATAGTTTACCAAACCAGCCTTGAGTGAACTCAGGGCAGCCCTGCTCTAGCTCTTTAATCTTTGAATGACGACTCCATACCCAACCACCAAATAAGCAGAACAACAGTGCTGCTGCTGGCTGTAGGTACTGAGTTGCCACCATCGCCACCAGGCCAAACAGCTCGCCAAAGTTATATACGATCACCACACTAAACAGAGCAATCAAACTACCAAGTACCCAACTCGTTGGTGTACGTTTGGTGTTGAAACGTTCGCTTACCAGAGCAACCGGACACTCCAACATGGAAATGGATGAGGTCAATGCTGCAATAGTAAGTAGCAAGAAGAACACAATGGCAAATAGCTGGCCCAATAGACCTAAGCTATCAAACATCAGTGGCAGGACCGTAAATACCAAGGTATCAGAGCTCAGCAACGAACCATCTTCAGCATAGATCTGCACGCCTTTTTGCATCGCGACAAACATCGCAGGCATCACGACTAGTCCGGCAATAAACGCGACTGCGGTATCCACTAGCGTCACATTCATCGCCATCTTTGGCAGGTTTTCTTTTTTGCTTAGATAAGAACCATAGATGAGCATTGAACAGCCACCAATAGTGAGCGAGAAGAATCCTTGCCCCATTGCCGCGAGAATCAACTTACGGTCCATCACCTTCGCAAAATCTGGGATCAGGTAATGCTTTAAACCTTCCATCGCCCCATTTTGCGTCATGATGTAGATAAACAGCAGACCAAATAAAATGAACAGAGCTGGCATCAAGCGTGTCGACCACTTCTCAATTCCTTCTTTCACGCCACCTTGAACAATTAAAATAGTCAGAACATAAAAAGTAATCGTACCAAAAAGGTTACGTTCAACACTGAAGCCTTTAAACCAAGCGGTTGCCGCCTCCATACCTAAAACATCAGTAACTGCGCCGAGCAAGAAACAGATCAACCAGCCACCCACGATGCTGTAGAAAGCCAATACTGCACTCGGCACACTTAGGCCGATCCAACCAACGGCAGCACCAATGCGTTTTCCGATAGGGTTACTAGTAAGTGAGCGCATACTATCAACTGGGTTAGCTTGACCATGGCGACCAATGGCCATTTCAACCACCAGCATCGGGAACGCAACCACAAGGATCATCACTAGATAGACTAGCAAGAAAGCACCACCGCCATTACTTGCTGCTTGGGTAGGAAAGCCCCAAATGTTACCAAGACCAACCGCAGCACCTGCTGCCGCGAGAATAAAACCAAGACGAGAGCCAAAGTGCTCACGAGATTGAGAGGAATCTGCCTGTGCCATACTTCTTAACTTGCACCAATGAACTAGTTGACTAGTACAATAATACAAAACACCATGTTCAGCAATTTATTTAGCAGCAACACTATAACTAATACAAAAAATACAGAGGTATAATTAAATAAAGATTAAAAAATCAGCATTTATCATCATAAGGAGTGAATAACGAACTTGTTTCTCCCCAAATCCTTAGCTTGATAGAGAGCGGCATCTGCCACTAAGAAGATATCTTGAAGCTCATCAAACGGTTGCAGTGCGCAGTCTGCCACACCAATAGAAACCGTGATACCGCCAGCGATGGGCGAATACTCATGCAGAATCTGTAGCTCGGCAATAGAAGCTCTTAACCATTCAGCCTCCTGCTGGTTATCAATTTTCGACTCAGAGCTCAACACCACACAAAACTCTTCACCACCAAAGCGTGCAACAAACTTCTCTGACTGCGTTGGCGTTTGAACTAAGCACGACGCGACCTGTTGAAGAACCCTATCCCCTTCAATATGACCATAATGATCGTTAAAGGGCTTAAAGTAGTCGATATCAATAAGCAGCAAGCTAATATGGCGTTGATCACGCTGCTCTAAGAGTGAGTCCCAATATTGTTGTAAGCTGCGTCGATTGCCTACTTTGGTCAAGGAGTCATGTAAAGCAAGCCACTCCAACTCTTTCTGCTTAGCTTCTAGCTGATTGAACACCTCATTGATACGGTAAACAAAGTCGCGCATTTCATACGAAATAAATGAATCTTGCTCGGTCAAGATAGAGGCGTTGCCACTCATCAAACTATCTAGGGCACTTCTGGCACGCTTAACTGGTTTAACGATGATGTGTGCTAGGCCTAAATTAAATGCGAACATAAATACAGCGAAAGCCAATACCGCAGACAGTTCTCGCCAAGTAATAAAGTCGGGGATCTTAGCCGAGTGATGAATCTCGACAAATACCGTCGACTCATTCTGATAGTCCAGTTTTTCAATCACTGATACGTTCTCAGCAAGGTGCTCGAAACTGTCGAGTTCATGTTTAGTTTTGATCTCGACCGTTAAGCCTGTCGCTTGTCTCAAAGTGCGGCTAAACTCTTGTCCGATAGGTTTAATCATCATCATAAACCCCTTATCGCAAGCAATCCCCTCACTATTACACACTCTTGATGTTGCCATTAAATGCGGCTGGTCATTCAAGACCAAAAACTTTATATATGAGGTGACTTTGTCTGTCGGCGAGCGCAAGCTGTCAGCCAATAGTGCGCCAAACTTATAGCGAATAGCTTGATATGAAAGCTCTTTATCCTCAACGTAGTCGTAAAGCCTCCCCCAAACCAGAGACACATTAGGATCAAAAATAAAAACACCGCTGACTTCCAAGGAGGAAAATGAGTGGTCATTTAAGCTGTCATGCAGGAGCTCATCATTGTGGCCCACAATATAATCAGCGACATCGTCCCACGAAGCATAATCCATCAAGTTTTTGGCGAGGTCGTTTTTTTGGATTCTGAGCAGTGTTTTAACTCGGTGAACTTCCTCTTGCTGCTGGGTAAGTGCGCGCTCAACGGCTAAATCGTAAGTAAAAAAATAGCGGAATGTGAGATAACAAATGACAAAGGTAGCCGCCATAAAAATAGAAGCTAAAACTGTTAACTGCTTGACAGAAAAGTTAGATATCTTCACACAATCCTTGGGGTACGATTAAAAATGAGCCGGGATTAAACACAATTGCACTGTAATTGTCTATAAAAAGAGCACCCTACTGGTGCTCTTTAAGTCTAGACTGCAAATTAAGAGTAGTGCCGATGTTTAAATGGTAAAGATTTGATAATCCTTCAATTCAGGAATCTTCTTATGTAGCTCTTGCTCTTGCTCCGCCATCTGATCGAGAGAGTCACAAAAAGCTTCACCTTGCTCTTGTACTTCAACCGAGTGGGCTTGTAGTCTTTCAGCAATTCGCTCCTTAAGCTCAGTCATCGACGAAGCCATTTCAGTAAGATTGAGGCCACCTTCTGCTTTCATTTTCTCTGACATGGCGTTAAATGCGCTGGAGATAAACTCTTCATTGAACAGTGCCTTAGCCTTCTCGAAATCTTCAGCCCAAGTTTCACCGAACGAATCAAAACTGTCCGCAGGCAGAATTAAATCGCCATCTTTGTAATAACGCGCTTCAATATCTGCGTAAAACTGCTCCATCGCCTGTTTGACATCATCAAACGCACCCGGAGTATCAAAGCTCTCAGCCACATCATCAATGATGTCATTTGCCAATGCTAAACCGTCTTGAGCCATTTTCTTAGCTCGAGGCAGGTAATCATTAAGGCTTTCTCTATAAGCTTCGATCGCTTGCTGCTGTTCACGATCTAGTTCGATACGCTCACCATGGATCATTAGGCTGTTATCGCTATCAACAATCGCACTATCCCCATTGGTTTGAAGAATCTCGATGCGCTGACCATCAAGGTGAATTTCATTCTTCAGATCAACCTTACACTGAGCCGCATACACTTGACTCGATAGTAAGATGGGTAATGTTAGTAATATCTTCTTCATTGTCATTCCACTTAATTCAATCATGACACCTTATCAGAAACGATTCCGTTAATGGATCGCTTCAATTTCATAGCAATGGCTATATTGACCCACTTGATACTCTACTTCATCACCCGTTTGTTTGGCTTTTAATGCCTTACCGAGTGGCGAATCAAACGTGACCAACATTATACTCTGCTGCTCGATGTCCACTTTTAGCCCCCCAGAACAAGGAGCGATAAAAAACCATTTTCTCTGATCATCGACGTCTATGAGCTCAACTACGCAACCCAACCCTACCTTCTCTGGAGACTCAGGCAAGACTAGATCTGACATCATCTTTATCTCTTGCTCACACTCTTGAACCCGCATCGCTTGGCCGTGCGCTAGATAAGACGCTTCTAGTGCTAAGGTGTCATATTTATGCTCAGGGACCGTCTCTTCATCGGTCGCAGATTCAATAGCTCGTTGCGCAGAACTGATCGCTACGGCGTGTTTATGCTGTAAAAGCGACAAAATAGTTTGGCGCAGCTCCAACTTATTCATACTAAAATCGTGTTCCAATGTTCGGATTATCTTTAGAATACCTTGCTAGAGATGGCAAGAATAGCAAAAAGGCAGATATGAACACTCAGCAATCCTTAAGCAACGTACAAACAATCTTGAAGTCAACCTTCGGCTTTGACCAGCTAAGAGAAGGTCAGCAACATGTTATCGAGACCGTGTTAGAGAATCGTTCTTGCGCCGCCATTTTTCCGACAGGTTCTGGTAAATCTTTGTGTTACCAACTACCGGCCCTATGCTTACCCCACTTGACCATTGTGGTCTCGCCTCTATTAGCACTCATGAAGGATCAACTCGCTTTCCTCCACAGTAAAGGAATTGCCGCCGCCTCAATTGATTCCAGCCTTAGCCGAGAAGAGATCCAACACGTCATGAATCAGATCCGCCAAGGGGAACTGAAGATCTTGATGATCTCGGTGGAGCGACTCAAGAACGAACGTTTTCGCCAGTTTATTAGTCAGATCCCGCTCTCTTTGCTAGTGGTGGATGAGGCTCACTGTATATCTGAATGGGGGCACAACTTTCGCCCTGACTATCTAAAGCTGCCGCAATACCTGCAAGAACTTAATATCCCACAAGCATTGTTACTTACTGCCACGGCGACTCAATCGGTCATCGAAGATATGCAGCGCAAATTTTCGATTGAGCCAAATGACATCATCATTACCGGTTTTTATCGCTCGAATTTAGACATCACCATTGCCCCATGTGAAGAAGAAGACAAAAGTGAAGCGCTATTAGAGCTGTTACGTCCAGATCCTAAAGCGCCCACCGTAGTCTATGTGACACTGCAAAATACCGCAGAAACTGTCGCGTCAATCCTGCGCAAAAGTGGCAATAATGCGTTGGCTTATCACGCCGGGCTCGCCAGTGACGACCGAGAAAAAATTCAAAATCAATTTATGTCAGGAGAAGTCGATTGCATTGTCGCGACCATAGCCTTTGGTATGGGAGTCGATAAATCAGATATTCGCCGCGTCATTCACTTTGACCTACCGAAATCAATTGAGAACTATGCACAAGAAATTGGTCGTGCAGGCAGAGATGGTCAACCCTCTCAGTGCATACTGCTAGCCAATCAAAGTGGCATTAGTACTTTAGAGAACTTCATCTATGGCGATACACCTGAACCGAATGACATCCAGGCCGTACTTGAACAAGCGCTAAACCACTCTCCGCAATGGGAAGTGGTGCTCTCTCGTCTTGCTAGCGAAAGTAATGTGCGTCAGTTACCACTCAAAACGTTACTCGTGTATGTGGAGATGGCCGGGTTAATTCAAGCTAAGTACAGCTATTTTGCCGACTATCGTTTCAAGTTCATTCAAGATAAACACTTCATCATCAACCAATTCGATCCTGCAAGGCGCACCTTTGTCCAAGCCCTGTTTGACTGTTCAAGTCAGGCCAAAGTTTGGTGTCAGGTCGATTTTGATGCTCTATGGACTCATTTCCAAGGCGAAAGACAGCGTGCTGTGGCTGCACTCGACTACTTTAACGAAAAAGGCTGGATCGAGTTAGAAAGTAAATTAATGACCGAAGTCTATCAAGTAAACACACCAAGCCAGCCAATCGATGAGTTAAATCAACAGCTATGGCAGCTATTCTCAGATAAAGAAACTAGCGACATCGCTCGAATTCATAACCTGCTGAGTTTTTTCGAGTCCGCTCAGTGCTTAAGCTCGGAATTAGCGCGTTACTTTGGCGATCATCAGGCGCCTAAGCAGTGTGGTCATTGCAGTGTATGTCGCGAGCAAGTAGCAACCTTACCACGCGGCGATAGTACTCCATTGTCTGACTACCCCATTGAAGCGTGGCTAAATGAGCTGAGTGATAAGGCAGGAGCTCAGCTCTCTGTCGCACTACAGGCTAAGTTTCTCTGTGGTATCACCACGCCAAAATTCACCAAACTTAAAGCGCGCTCTCTATCCGGTTTTGGCAAACTTGAAGCAACACCATTTGCTCAAGTCCGCCAGTGGATAGAGCTCAATCATCAGGTTTAAAAAAACTCAGTTGCTTGACTTGCTCTTCAGGCTTAAGCATTACGTTTAAGCCTAATAAGCGAATTTCACGTCCATTTTGTCGCTTTAGGATATTTCTTAGCAACTGCTTAAAATAATCGAGATCGAGTTGAGGGTGAATATGCTCAATGGTCGTGAGTTGGAAATCGGCAAATTTCAGCTTAATGCCTTGTTTGATAATGGCCTTTTCTGGTGATGATTTTTCTAAGCGCTTTTCTAATTCAGGAAATAACTTTTCTTCTATCACCTGCCAACATTCATCATAGGTTGAGATATTTTGGCTAAAGGTTCGCTCCACCCCAACAGACTTACGCTCCCGCTCAACCACTACTTCACGATTATCCTCACCGTGGCTCTTGTTCCACAACGAAGCACCTAAGCGCCCAAATTGGCGCAACAATTCACGATAATCACTGTTCTTAACGTCTGCACAAACGAAATAACCAGCTTGGTGGAGCTTCTCCAAACTGACTTTACCGACGCCGGGTATCTTTTCTAAAGGCAATTGGTCGATTTCCTGCTGAACGTTCTCAGGAGGAATGACATACTGCCCGTTAGGCTTATTCATATCAGAAGCTACCTTAGCAAGGAACTTGACCGGTGCAATGCCCGCAGACGCAGTAAGATTAAGCTCTTGCCATATTTCACGCCGAATCGCTTCAGCAATCAAAGTGGCAGATCCCTTATGCTGGATACAATTGGTGACATCTAAATAGGCCTCGTCAAGAGAGAGGGGTTCTATTAAATCTGTGTAACGAGAGAAGATGGCTCTAATTTGCTGAGAGACTTGCCTATACACATCCATACGACCGGGCACGACGAGTAACCTAGGGCATAATTGCAACGCTCTCGATGTTGCCATGGCGCTGCGCACGCCAAACTTTCTCGCCTCATAATTGCAGGTACTGATCACGCCACGTTGCTTCTCGTGACCACCGACAGCGAGCGGACGATTCCTATACGAAGGATTGTCGCGCATTTCCACTGCGGCATAAAAGCAATCCATATCTACATGTATGATTTTTCTCACTTTGTCATTAGACATTCACGATTACTAAGCATTAAATTAAACTGTATATAAAAACAGTATAATGGATATCCACACCATATCAAAGTCAGGACCTGATTAAATTTGACACTCGAAGGCTCGCATCTTAGATAGATATAGTTATTATTAGGTTTATAAATAACAATAAGAGGCACGACTTTGAACAATAAAGTGTTAGTTGTCGAAGATAGCCGTGCGTATCGAAATTACTTGATCCAGCAACTGACAGCCCTTGGTTGCCAGGTTTACGATGCGGAATCATTTGCTCAAGCTGAGCGGCTATTAAAGCAACACAAGGACTTTCGTTTTGCTGTACTCGATTACTGCCTGCCAGATGCTGCGGATGGCGAAGTTATCGACCTCGTACTTTCTTTTCGCCAAAAGGTTATCGTATTAACGGCAACATTTAATGATGAAGCGCGAGAACGATTTATCGCCAAAGGGGTAGTTGATTACATACTAAAAGACAGTATGGCATCTGTATCTTATTTACTTCCTTTAGCCAAAAGGTTACTCAATAACGATCAGCACCATGCTCTAGTCGTGGATGACTCCCCTACAGTGCGCCGCCATGTTGCCCAACTTCTCGAGCACCAATATATTCGTACCACTCAAGCAGAGAATGGCCAAGAAGCATTACAAAAGCTTGAGCAGAATTCGGACATTACTTTTGTGATCACCGATCATGATATGCCAGAGAAAGATGGCATCATCATGACTCGTGAAATCAGGCAGGTATACGATAAGAACAGCTTGGCAATATTGGGCTTATCTGGCAATGGTTCAAAAACTCTCACCGCTCAGTTTCTAAAGGCGGGGGCAAATGACTTCCTAACTAAGCCATTCAATCAAGAAGAGTTTTATTGCCGCGTTCATCAACTACTAGACATGAAAGATGCCACTGACGCACTGTATAAGTTAGCCAACCAAGATGCGTTGACAGGCTTATGGAATAGGCGTTTTCTATTCAACCAAGCCTGCTCTGGTTGCGAGCATAGTAATATTGCCATGCTCGACATTGACTACTTTAAAAAGGTCAATGATACCTATGGGCACGATGGTGGAGACGCCACATTAAAGATGGTCGCTAATATCCTTAAAGTCTATTTCCCTGACGATGTGGTAGTGCGTTTTGGTGGGGAGGAGTTCTGCATCCAGTCTTGTGCTCCATTCGATGAGTTCATTAGCCGAATTGAAAACATGCGCCAGCGTGTTGAAAAGACACCAATAAAACACGATGGTCAGCAGATTCAGGTGACGATTAGTATCGGCGTGTGTAATCTTAATACAGACCTCAACGATCAAATCAAGATAGCGGATGACCACTTATATGCTGCCAAAGCGGCGGGTCGCAATCAAACCATCACCTCGTAGCAACCTGTTCCCTTATCTTTGAGACAAAAACACCAGCAAAAATGCTGGTGTTTTTTTACTTCTCTGTAAGCTAGGGTATTAAGCGATACGATCTTTTTCCCATGCCGCAAGCTTTTCTTGTCGAGCCGCTTCACGTGCTTCACGCTTCTTACGCGCATCACACGGTTCAGGACAGTTACATACTTTATCAATACCAACTGCTCCAAGGCCGCCACAGCTGCCTTTTACAACCTTTTTCTGGATAATATAGCCGATAGACATTGCTGCAATCACGGCCATAAACACACCAAATGTAATAATAAACTCACTCATAATGACATGCTCTTATAATTGGGTTATTGGTTAAGATATGGCTTATACGCTGTTGAAGCCATCTCTTTGAATCCATCCTGCGTTTTTACAATCATAAACACGGGAATATTATTTTGCTCAGCAATCTCCATGCCTTGCTCTTCACCGAGAACCATTAAACCGGTTGCTAGGCCATCAGCCGTCATTGAAGAAGCATCTAAAACGGTCACCGACACCACTTTATGGTTAATTGGTTTACCTGTTGCTGGATTAATAATATGTGAGTAGCGTACACCATCGCGCTCAAAATAGTTACGGTAATCGCCCGATGTCGCAACAGCCATATCACCGGGTTCAATGATTTCTTGGATAGAGCGCTCTTCTACGGACGGTTTTTCAATCGCAATACGCCACGCCACACCTTCACGGTTAAGACCTTTTAGGCGCATTTCACCACCTACCTCAACCATGTAGTTTAGGATACCTTGAGACTGAATGTAATCAGCAACAACATCAACACCCCAACCTTTTGCAATCGTTGAAAGATCCACGTACAGGTTCGGGATATCTTTTTTCAGCGTATTACCGTCAGCAGTCAGGTGTGCAATACCCGTCATTGCTTTGCGTTCACTCAGTTCAACATCCGTCGGTACAACCTCTGGGCGCGCTTCAGGGCCGAAACCCCACAGGTTAACCAGTGGGCCGACAGTCACATCTAGAGCACCTAAAGTAAGACCGTTAAGACGAATCGCTTCTTTCACAACGGTCGCCGTTTGAGGTGACACTTCAAATGCCTCTAGCGACTCACTTTGATTAAAACGGCTAAGCTCCGAATCTTTACGGTAAGTCGACATCTGGTCGTTTACTTCTTCAAGTAATCGATCGACTTCAACTTGAAGCTCTTGAGGAGAAGGCTGACCTTCTGCCGCGATATATTTAATATTGTAAGTTGTACCCATAGTTGGGCCACTTAAGTGAATCTGCTCTACTGGTTTCTCACAACCAGCCAGTACTAACAGAGAAGCAAATGCAACAAGCCATTTTTTCACTTGTTAGACTCCTGTATTTTGGGGGGAACGGGAATAGCTCATACGTCTTAACGAACGTATCGACTATTACCATTCTAAAAAAAATAATGGCTGACTCTAGCGAGTCAGCCATAACGTTCAGAGATTTAAGGTAGATTAACCACCAAAATCATCTAGAAGAATGTTTTCATCTTCTACACCGAGATCTTTCAGCATGCCGATAACAGCTGCGTTCATCATCGGTGGACCACACATGTAGTACTCACAATCTTCAGGAGCTTCGTGATCCTTCAGGTAGTTTTCGTACAATACGTTGTGGATGAAGCCTGTGTAACCATCCCAGTTATCTTCTGGCATAGGATCAGACAGAGCACAGTGCCATACGAAGTTTTCGTTTTCAGCTTGTAGGCCATCGAAATCTTCCACGTAGAACATTTCGCGCTTAGAGCGAGCACCGTACCAGAAAGACATCTTACGCGTAGAGTTAAGACGCTTAAGTTGGTCGAAGATATGTGAACGCATTGGCGCCATACCTGCACCACCACCAACGAAAACCATCTCGTTGTCAGTGTCTTTCGCGAAGAATTCACCAAATGGACCAGAAATCGTACACTTATCGCCATCTTTAAGAGACCAGATAAATGAAGACATGATACCAGGTGGTACATCAGGATTATTAGGTGGCGGCGTAGCGATACGCACGTTCAGCATAATAATACCTTCTTCTTCAGGGTAGTTAGCCATTGAGTAAGCACGGATCGTCTCTTCGTTTACCTTAGACTCGTAGCGGAACAGATTGAATTTATCCCAATCTTCACGGTACTCATCTGGTACATCGAAGTCAGCGTATTTCACGTGGTGAGCTGGCGCTTCAATCTGGATGTAACCACCAGCACGGAAAGGTACTGATTCGCCATCTGGAATTTGCAGCTTAAGCTCTTTAATGAATGTTGCTTTGTTATCGTTAGAGATAACTGAACATTCCCACTTCTTAACACCGAAGATCTCTTCAGGAAGCTCGATATCCATGTCAGTTTTCATTGCAACCTGACACGCTAGACGCTCACCTTCACGTGCTTCACCTTTAGTAATATGGTCAAGCTCGGTAGGTAGGATGTCGCCACCACCTGATTTAACTTTTACGCGACACTGACCACAAGAGCCACCGCCACCACAAGCAGAAGATACGAATACGCCAGCACCTGCTAGAGCACCCAGTAGCTTGCTACCTGGTTGTGTAACGATCGCCAATGAAGGGTCATCGTTCACAGAAATTGTAATGTCACCTGATGGTACTAGTTTAGATTTAGCGAAAAGAATCACTAAAACTAGCGCCAAAATAATCAGGGTAAACATCACTACACCAAAAATAATAGTATTCATGACTATTCCTTTAATTGCTGCCGTTTACCCGACTTACAGTTGAACACCAGAGAAAGACATAAAGCCTAACGCCATAAGGCCAACTGTGATGAACGTAATACCAAGACCGCGTAGACCTGGAGGTACATCAGAGTACTTCATCTTCTCACGGATACCTGCTAACGCAACGATAGCTAGCATCCAGCCCACACCTGAGCCAAAACCGTAAACCACAGATTCAGCAAAGTTGTAGTCACGTGTAACCATGAAAGACACACCACCGAAGATCGCACAGTTTACTGTGATCAGCGGTAGGAAGATGCCTAGCGCGTTGTACAGAGGCGGGAAGAAACGGTCTAAGATCATTTCTAGAATCTGTACAAGTGCTGCGATTACACCGATAAAGGTGATGAAGTTCAGGAAGCTAAGATCCACGCCTTCAACTAACGCATTCTCTTTAAGAATGAAAGTGTAAAGCAGGTTGTTCACTGGTACTGCAACTGTCAGTACAAATACAACCGCCACACCAAGACCGAAAGAGGTCTTAACTTTCTTAGATACAGCAAGGAATGTACACATACCTAAGAAGAACGATAGTGCTAAGTTTTCGATGAAAATCGATTTAACTAGCAAGCTAATGTAATGTTCCATGACGTCCTTACTCCTTCGCTTCTACTTGTTCTGGTTTCAGAATACGGATTGCCCAGATTAGGAAGCCGATTAGGAAGAATGCAGATGGCGCTAGAAGCATCAGACCGTTTGGCTGGTACCAACCACCGTTGCTCACTAGAGGAAGCACTTCCATACCGAACAGCTTGCCTGAACCAAATAGTTCACGGAAGAAGCCAACAGTAATAAGAACGAAACCGTAACCAAGACCGTTACCGATACCATCGATTAGAGATGGAAGTGGCTCAGATTTCATAGCGAATGCTTCAGCACGACCCATTACAATACAGTTTGTAATGATTAGGCCTACGAATACAGATAGCTGCTTAGAGATATCGTATAGGTATGCTTTCAACACTTGGTCTACCACGATTACTAGCGATGCGATGATTGCCATCTGTACGATGATACGCACGCTGTTTGGAATGTGGTTACGGATTACCGAAACGAAGAAGTTAGACAGTGCAGTTACAAAGATAACCGCTAGTGTCATTACAAAAGCCGTTTCTAGTTTGGTTGTTACTGCAAGAGCAGAACAAACACCAAGAACCTGTAGCGCGATTGGGTTGTTATCCAATACCGGTGCTAACAGACTCTTTTTAACGTTTTGTGCGCTAGACATTAGTTCAGACCTCCGTCACGAACTTTTGCTAGGAATGGACCAAAGCCCATATCGCCTAACCAGAAATCAAATGTACCTTGAACACCGTTACCTGTTAGTGTCGCACCTGATAGGCCATCAACACCGTGTTCAGAACCGGCTGGAGCACCACCTTTAACAACTTTGATAGCTGGCTTGAAGTTTTCATCATAAAGCTTCTTGCCAATAAATTGATCACGCCATGAAGGGTTTTCAACTTCACCACCAAGTCCAGGAGTTTCACCCTGCTCGTAGTAAGTGATCGCAGATACAGTGTTACCGTCAGTTTCAACTGCAACGAATGCGTACATCATTGACCAAAGACCATTGCCGTGTACCGGTAGGATGATCTTAGATACCGCATCGCCATCTTTCACTAGGTATACAACACCAGTGTTCGCACGGCGGATAATCTTCGCTTTGTCTTGGTCAGCTGTTAGCTTGATAGACTCTGCTGGATCTTTTGCTGCTTTACGCTGATCGTAAGTTGCAGCATCGCCGTCAACAAATGCACCAGTGCCAAAGTCAACTAGACGAGGTTCGATGTACTCAGCAAATAGCTCCGGTACTTTCTTACCGTCTGCATCAATACCCGCAACTTCAACGATCTTAGTTTGCTTATCTAGTACAGCGTTAGCTTTTTGCTTGTCACGTAGACCTACCGCTGCTGTTGATACGATGATTGAACAAACAAGGCTCAACCCGACAACAACACCCAGCGTCTTTTTAATGCTGTCGTTATTACTTGCCATAGCGTGCTAGTCTCCGCTTGATGTTCTTTTCGATAACCACATGGTCGAACAGAGGTGCAAACAGGTTCGCGAATAGAATCGCCAGCATCATACCTTCTGGGTATGCTGGGTTCACAACACGGATTAGTACACACATCACGCCGATTAGCGCGCCGTACCACCATTTACCTTTGTTAGTAAATGACGCTGATACAGGGTCTGTTGCCATAAAGAACATACCGAATGCAAAGCCACCAAGAACTAGGTGCCAGTGCCATGGCATGTTGAACATTGGGTTAGTGTCAGAACCGATAACGTTGAACAGCGTTGCTGTTGCAATCATACCAATCATCACACCTGCGATGATGCGCCAAGATGCAATACGCATGTAGACGATCATTGCTGCACCGATCATGAGAGCAAGAGTCGATACTTCACCAATTGAACCTGGGATGTTACCGATGAATGCATCCATCCAAGTAATAGGAGCGCCAGTGATGTTGTTGATCAACGCGCCGCTACCGCCGTGAGCCCATTGGCTAAGAGCCGTTGCACCAGAGAAGCCGTCAGCTGCAGTCCATACTACGTCACCCGAGATTTGAGCTGGGTAAGCGAAGAATAGGAATGCACGACCAGCAAGTGCTGGGTTAAGGAAGTTACGACCAGTACCACCGAAGATCTCCTTAGCAACAACGACACCGAAGGTAATACCTAGTGCTGCTTGCCATAGAGGTAGCGTTGGTGGAACGATAAGTGCAAACAGGATAGAAGTAACAAAGAAACCTTCGTTAACTTCGTGCTTACGCACCATACAGAACAATACTTCCCAGAAACCACCAACGAGGAATACCGTCGCGTAGATAGGTAGGAAGTAAGTTGCACCCAAGATCATCTTACTGCCAACGCCTGCGTCGGCGGCTAAGGTGCCACCCAGCATTTCAGTTAGCCAGTAGTGCCAGTTACCTGATACTACTGCTGCAAGTTGGTCACCAACATACATGTGGTTAAGTGCAGCGATAGCTTGGCCACCTGCGTTGTACATACCCCAGAACATTGCTGGGAATACCGCAAACCAAACCATGATCATGATACGTTTTAAGTCAACGCTATCACGAACGTGCGAGCTTTTTTTCGTTACTAAACCTGGTGTATAAAAAAGTGTTGCTGCTGCTTCATACAGCGCAAACCACTTCTCATGTTTACCACCTGGCTCAAAATGATGCTCGATGTCTTCAATAAACTTTTTAAGGCCCATGAATAATTACCCTTCCTTCTCAATGGTATCTAGGCATTCACGAAGGAGTTCACCGTATTCGTATTTACCAGGACACACAAAGGTACACAATGCTAAATCATCTTCATCTAGTTCAAGTGCACCTAGTGCTATTGCACTATCAGTATCACCTGCACATAGATCACGAAGTAGCAGAGTCGGTTCCATATCTAGTGGCATTACGCGTTCGTAGTTACCAATTGGAACCATTGAGCGATCACTACCGTTAGTCGTTGTTGTCATGTTGAACAACTGACCTTTGAAGATATGACCAAGGAATGAGCGAGTTACTGAGAACTTGTTCTTACCAGGCGTCGCCCAGCCAAACAGTTCTTTTTCACGGCCTTCACGTAATACAGAAACCTGAACGTGGTAACGACCTAGGTATGCGTGAGGTCCAATTGCATGAGTACCAGAAAGTACCGAACCAGAAATCACACGAACTTCACCTGGCATCAGCTCACTGTCCGTAACATTCTCAAGGCATGCACCTAGAGTTGTACGTACTAAGCGAGGGTTATTTACCACTGGGCCAGCCAGTGAAATAACACGGTCAGTGTAAAGCTCACCAGTAAGGAACAACTTACCAAACGCAATAACGTCTTGGTAGTTGATGCTCCACGCCACATTTTCTGCATTCACTGGGTATAGGAAATGCATGTGGGTGCCAGCAAGACCTGCTGGGTGAGGGCCATCAAATACATGCTCTTCAACATTAGACTGAGAAGAACGAGGCAGACTTGTACCAGATTTACATACGTAAACCTTGCCATCTGTCAGGGTTGAAAGCAGGTCTAAACCGGCAACGAACGCTTCTTGTTGTTCATTGATGATCAACTCAGGCTGAGCTGCTAACGGATTAGTATCCATTGCAGTTACGAAGATAGCCTGTGTAGAAGACTCAATTGCTGGAACCTTGCTGAACGGACGAGTACGTAAAGCTGTCCAAAGACCTGAATCAACAAGCTGAGTTTTAACCGCTTCACGGTCAAGACTTGCTAGTTGGCCAGCTTCAAACTTATCGAAAGTAACCTGCTCTTCGCCTGCCACTTCAATCACTACAGATTGAAGCACACGCTTAGCGCCACGGTTAACCTCGATCACTTTACCAGCTGCTGGTGAAGTAAATTTCACACCCGGGTTCTTCTTATCTTCAAAAAGAACTTGAGCTTTCTTTACTTCATCGCCTACGCGGACATGCATAGTAGGACGCATGCCGACGTACTCTTCGCCAAGCAAGGCGACTTTTTTGATGGTCTTACCATCATTAATCACCTGGGATGGAGTTCCTGCTACAGGCAGGTCCAAACCCTTCTTTATTGTAATCATACGCACTTGCACTACTTTTATCGGGAAAAAGATTCTTAGATTGCGTAACTTTTAGACACGACACTAGTGTCCGGTTTTGGCGCTGTTTAAAACACCAAAATCGCAACATCCTCTTAAAAATCTCGCAACAAGAAATCATCGAGATTTATCAGGTGCGGTAGTCTATCATCTTTTTAGAAGTTGATGCCATGATGAATCCGATGATTAACTGAGATATTTCGAAGGAATTGAGTTTAAAAGGCTAAGGAATAGTCATAAGTTTGAGCCACCGCACAAACCCTTTTCTGTATATCGTTTTGTATAACTCAATGCATTCACATCGTGAAACAATCTTAATTAAAACTAACTATTGCATTTATTTGTTTCTACGTTGTTAACAATACCCCTTTAGCACTAACTAAAAAGGGTAGCCGCCGCTACCCTTTCATTTGACTATTTTGAGCCACCCAAGCACATAGGGCTATCAGGAGCGAGCTGATTCTGTTCTTTCCATTCACTCGCGGTATAGGTGTGCATAGAGAGCGCATGAATATGATTGGCGAGTTCATCAGCCAATACTTGATTAACTTGGCGATGGCGACCTATGAGTCTTTGCCCTTCAAATTGTTCACTCACTATCACAACTTTAAAGTGGCTTTCTGAGCCAGCAGGCACATTGTGCATAAAGCTCTCATTGATCACTTTAAGCTCTATAGGTGAGAATGCTTCACGCAATTTGGTTTCTATTACTTCTTGCAACATCGTGCTTTACCATCAAATATGAATGACTATTTACATTAAATCATAATATCTCCATGGATAAAGCTAAAGGTTTTAGTTTTCACAGCCGCTAGGTTTTGCGACAATTTGCTCATTGCACATTACCTAACGTTTCAACTATGAAAACTGAGCTTGCACTGCACGAGCGTACCCTTTCCTTATTCCGCTACCCAAAAAGAAGCAATGAAACCCTTCAAGCTTGGGATGCTGGCGATGAATATCTCATCAATCATATCGAAGAGATGGGGTTAGAGCCCAATCAACACATTCTTATCCTTAACGATAACTTTGGCGCTTTAAGTTGCTGGTTCAGTGCAAACCATCGAATCACTATGATGAGTGACTCGTTTATTTCACAGGCGGGAACACGTCAAAACTTAACGCTAAATCAATGCAATCAAGTGTCATTTGCCACAACTATCGAGCCAATAGCTAATGACGTTGATTTGGTATTAA
Organism: Vibrio orientalis CIP 102891 = ATCC 33934; assembly: GCF_000176235.1. Taxonomy (NCBI): domain Bacteria; kingdom Pseudomonadati; phylum Pseudomonadota; class Gammaproteobacteria; order Vibrionales; family Vibrionaceae; genus Vibrio; species Vibrio orientalis. Next base: position 1,908,991 of record NZ_ACZV01000005.1, read on the forward strand.
TGCAACTGCCTAAAAGCAACCGCCACCTCACTTGGCAACTTAGCCAATTGCGCTCAGCTTTAGCTGAATCAGTGCCCGTTATCGCTGTGAACAAAGCCAAAGAGATTCACTCATCAACACTCAAACTATTTGAAAAGTTCCTTGGCGAGACTAAAACGTCTTTGGCTTGGAAAAAGCATCGATTAGTTTTCAGTCAGGCTAATGTCATCAACCCTCCTCTCGTGTCAGCGAATACTCGTTGGAACGTCGACGGCGAGAATATAGAGCTCAATAATCTGCCAAATGTTTATTCGGGAGAGAGCTTAGACTTGGGGGCGCGCTTCATGATTCAACACCTGCCGACCAACCCTAATCTAAAGCATGTTCTGGATTTAGGCTGTGGTAATGGCGTGTTATCAGTCAAAATGGGCCAACTTAATCCTGCAATAAAACTGACCTGTGTTGATGAGAGTTTTATGGCGGTTGAATCGGCGAGGCAAAACCTGATTCAAAACCTCGGCGATGACAGAGAAATAGAGTGTATTGCCAATAACTGTCTCGAAAATCTAGAGCAAAATGACGTCGATATGATTATGTGTAACCCTCCATTCCACCAGCAACAAGCGATTACCGATCATATTGCTTGGCAGATGTTCTGTGATGCAAAGCAAATTCTTAGAGTTGGTGGGCAATTATTAGTTATCGGCAACCGTCACCTCGGCTACGATGGTAAACTCGCTAGACTGTTTGGCAAGTCAAACGTTAAAGTCGTGGCAGCCAATAAGAAATTTGTTATTTTACAAGCAACTAAATAGTCCACTATTATCTCTCTAAACGTTTAGTAAGCTCAAAGAGTTAACAATAAAGGAAATTACAATGAGAAAACTGGTTTTAGCCGCGTCAATGGCACTACTTACTGCGTGTGCAGCACCGCAGCAAGAACAAATCAACTTTATGCCTAAAGCGGTTATGAGCAATAGTGACCTTGTAAAAGACGCCGCGTTCACATTAACCAGTAAGGACGTTCGCTCTGCACAATATGTTGCGCTTGTTGATAGCGGTCGTTCTAACATTGAACCAATTCACTCCAAGCAAAACGTCCGCATTTCAATTGAGAATGCCCTACTTGAACAGTTTAAGTCGCAAGGTTTCCGCAGCACGGTCAGTAGTGAAAACACTATCAAGATTGAAGTTCAAGAAGCGCTGGTTTCTGTTAAGCATACCGTGATGGAAAACCAGATGGATGGTAAAGTAGTGTTGGAAATCACTGCTGAGACACCACAAGGTAAACTGGTAAAAACCTACACAGGTACCGCTAAGCGTACAGGTGCTCTAAGTGCTTCAAATGAAGACATCGAAGTTGTACTGAATGATGTGATTAACTTAGTCCTTCAAGAAATCTCAAATGACCGAGAGCTTCAACAGTACATGCAGGAGCGATTCTAATGTTAAAGGTAGCAATCGCTTCGCTAGCGCTACTCAGCAGTCTAGCGATGGCAGGACCCAAAGTTGAATTTGAAACCACCCTTGGTTCATTTACTGTCGAATTAAACCAAGATAAAGCGCCACTCACAGTGGCAAACTTTCTCAAGTATGTAAAAGATGGCAGTTATGTCGGCAGTCAATTTCACCGTGTGATCCCTAACTTCATGGCACAAGGTGGTGGTTTCGATAAGAACATGAAATCGTTGCCGACTTACTCACCAGTAAGAAACGAAGCGTCTAATGGGCTAAAAAATAACACTGCAACCATTGCGATGGCGAGAACGAATAATCCTCACTCAGCAACAAGACAGTTCTTTATTAACTTCGTTGATAATGGTTTTTTAGATTACGACCAACGCCCACCGGGCTATGCAGTATTTGGTAAGGTGACTCAAGGATTCGATGTCATCCAAGGAATGGGCAAAAAACCAACGCACTCAGTTGGTCGCTATCGTGACGTTCCAGTAGAGCCAATCATTATTACTAAAGCAACTCTTCTTAAATAATTCTCTTAGGCTCTAACTCACTGGTTAGAGCCTCATTTTTCTTGCTGACCAAAAAATCAAACAAGGATTTGTGTATGTCTTCTGACTCTCCTTCCATGTCTTGGCTAGAGACTATCCGTAGTTATATGGATAAACGCCTTATGTGGGTCTTTATGCTGGGTTGTTCGAGCGGTTTCCCGTGGGTACTGATCGGTTCAAACATGTCCGGGTGGCTTAAAGACGCAGGACTAACACGTGCTGCAATTGGTTACTTTGGTAGTGTCTTCGCGGTTTACGCGATTAACTTTTTGTGGGCGCCACTGGTTGACCGTGTCAAACTGCCAGTGCTGCATAGCTTATTAGGCCAACGCCGTAGTTGGATTTTCCTATGCCAATCTTTAGTGTTGGTCAGCACGCTGTTTATTGCCGGTGTTGATCCATCCAAGAATCTAATGTTCACCTCAATGTTAGCGCTTGGGATTGCAATCGCGTCTGCAACTCAAGACATCGCCATTGATGCATACCGTATCGATACTTTCCCAAAATCACAATCATCTAAGCTGCCTCAAGCTTCTGCTATGGCCGTGATTGGTTGGTGGACAGGCTATTCACTTCCTGGCTATGTAGCTTTCATCAACGCAGATACCATCGGCTGGAATGGGGTCTACTATGGCATGGCGTTTATTGTCGGCATTTTGATGATCTTTACTTTATTAGTCGGCGAGCCAAAAACCAACCGCGAAGCTCTGCAACACCAAGCGGAAGCCCGCCACAACAAAGTTGTCCATTCAAAAGTGGTTGCCTGGTTCAGTGTAACCGTAATCGAGCCTTTCTTAGACTTCTTCAAGCGTAATGGTGTGCAAGTTGCCATTACACTATTACTGTTTGTGTTCCTATTTAAGATTGGTGAGGCCTTCCTCGGCCGTATGTCGATTACCTTCTATAAAGAAGTTGGCTTTAGTAATGAGCAGATCGGCTACTACTCCAAGCTCATCGGTTGGGGAGCAACGATCTTCTTTACCTTAGTCGGCAGCATGTTCAATGTTAAGTTCGGTATTGTTCGCGGCCTGATGATTGGCGGCATTGCAATGGCGGCAAGTAACCTGATGTTTGCGTGGATTGCTAAGGTTGGTCCGAGTGAACACCTATTCTTAGCCACTATCCTTGTCGATAACTTCACCACCGCGTTCTCAACGGTGGCATTTGTGTCGTTCTTGACCATACTCACAGGCCAAGCCTTCTCGGCAACTCAGTATGCCTTGCTCGCCTCACTAGGTAACTTTGGCCGTACTACACTAGCCTCGTTTAGTGGTGAGCTCGCGGATTACCTCAATGATTGGTCGCTGTTCTTTGTGATCACTGCCTTGATGGTTATTCCAAGTTTAATCATGCTTTATTCACTACGTCATTACTTTACCGACCTACTCGATAAGGCAAGAAGACGAGATGAGTCTGCCGAAGCTGAACACGAAGAAGCAACCTCAAAATAAGCAAAAAGGCTTGGTTAATCACCAAGCCTTTTGAATATCTTAGGGCTGATTATGGATACATGCCCTTACCAAATAGGTTAAATATCCTCGCCACACCTTGAGTAAAGAGCATCGGTTCGGTCAGCACGGTCAAACATAAGCAGTCTTCACCTTGCTTAGTAAAGGGAGAGTGCTTCACAGAGGCATCTTTAAGTAAGTAATCACCAACTTGATACTCACCATCTTCATCACTGAAACTACCGTGTAAAACAAGTGTCGATTCGAGCCCCTTATGGGTGTGCTGTGGGATTGCCACGCCATCAGAAATATACATCAGATTGACTCTGGCTTGGGTAGATATCTCAATAGGCGCACTGTATACCTTACCACCATAACTTTTCCACTCGCCGATCTGCTCTCTAAAGCGAGTGAGTGACAATGGCAACCTAAACGACTTACCGTTTACTTCAATAAAGGTTGGCTTACGGATTGCTCTGAAAGGCTCATCACTAGGTTCTAAATCTAGGATATTTGCTAACATGTCATCAAAGCTGTCGACGGCCTCTGTCGAAGCACTCATCAGTTCTTCTCCACAGTAATCTTCAAGCTTGCTAACCTCAGAGCGGCACTTAGGACAGCTCTCAATGTGTGTTGCAATGGTAAACGCAGTCACATCGTCTAATGTACCTTGAGCATACGCTTCTAAAATAGATGTATCTGGATGGTAACTCATAATTTATCCTCCCCTATCGTATCGCGTAATTTTTCAACAGCTAGGCGTAAACGAGACTTAACTGTCCCCAAGGGTATATCGAACATATCCGCAACTTGTTGATGTGGGAGTTCTTCGAGATAGACTGCTTTGACAACTTCCCTTTGCGCCGCAGGCAAGATATCTAAGTACTTAATCACCTGCTGTTTAAGCCTATCCGTTTCGGGAGAGTAGTGCTCTACCAAATCTGGTGGGCAGTAATCATTAGGCCAAAGGTCTTCAGAGTGAAGATGGCAGTCGCGCCCTTTCTGCTTACGTAAAGTGTCGAAGCATAAATTACGCGCGATCGTATAAATCCAAGTCGACAGAGAGCTTTTTGTTGGATCAAACAAGACACTCTTTTGCCAAACAATCGAGAGTGCCTCTTGGACAATTTCCATCGCGACTTGCTCATTACCCATATGACGAAAAGCAAACTGCTTAAGTCGAGGAGAAAAGTGGCTAAAAATGACAGCAAACGACGCTTTGTCTCTTTGCTTCACTTTCTCCATGTATGAATGCCATTCTTCTTTTGAAAAAGCCTGGGTATCTAAATTTTCCATTTTGATAGCCTTAGATTCACTTTTTTCTATAAATACGTATTAAATCGAAAACCGATCACTCAGCCACTATCTTTCTAAGCTCTTTTTAATATAGCTTAACGCAGCACGACAATTAGTTTGTAACGTAAGCTCATCAAACTGCCGATTACTGACTGGCAATAACTCCAACCAACGCTGACTGACCCAACTCGCATCATCAAAAAACCTTTGTTCGTAAAGGTCACCTAGATCTGGAAACTGTTGGTAAACCCTCACCAGCTCTCTAGTTATCGGCACATCATTTACATCAAGCTCTTCGGCATTCCAACTGGGGAGCGTTTCTATCCGAGCAAACCTTAAGCCGTCATGCTCTACCCGAACGCTGCAAATCTTAAATTTGCTTAATCCTGTAATTGAAATACCAAGTAGACCATCTTCAAGAAGCTCAAAATCAATAATCTTAGCTAAAGTACCAACAACCGATAATTCCTCACCTTTCTTCTCACTGTCAAAAAGGCAAATACCGAAAGTTCCTTCACCTTGCATTGCTTGGGAAACTAGCCGCTTGTATCTCGGTTCAAAAATTCTTAATCGCATTTTTCCTTCCGGCAGCACAACTGAACTCAGAGGGAAAAGCATAACTTCAGACATAAACGCTCTCATTCTATTTTCTTGTTAACATTTACGTTACCAGCCCCCAACAAGATCATTCACCATATCTGTTGAATACATGACACACATAAAAATATGAGCAAACGCTTGCGTAATCGATACCTGTTTCAGTTTTTGTGCAACGCATGACTAGTTCCGTTACATTTCAATTTTTAGTTTGTTAATGAGATCCCGATCACCTGTTTTATGTTTTTTTACATATGTTGCACATGGCTTTTGAGAAATTTATCGCTATTATTCGCCCCAACAAAGCACGACACAGATTGTGCAACTAAACAAATATCCAATGAATATTGAATTAACATACATAGAGAGTTCCATTATGCGTAAATCACTTTTAGCTCTTGGTGTTGTAGCTGCAATGTCTGCACCTGCGATGGCTGCTGATTATTCAGACGGCGATATCCACAAGAACGACTACAAATGGATGCAATTTAACCTAATGGGTGCATTCGATGAGAAAGGTGCTGGTCCAGAATCTTCTCACGACTACCTAGAAATGGAATTCGGCGGTCGTTCGGGCATCTTTGATCTGTACGGTTATGTTGATGTATTCAACCTAACTAGTGATCAAGACAGCGATAAAGATGGTGCTGAAAAGATCTTTATGAAGTTTGCACCTCGTATGTCTCTTGACGCTTTAACTGGTAAAGATCTTTCTTTCGGTCCAGTTCAAGAGCTTTACGTAGCGACTCTTATGGAGTGGGGTGGTAACTCTGGTGTAAACACTCAGAAAATCGGTCTTGGTTCTGACGTAATGCTACCTTGGTTTGGTAAAGTTGGCCTTAACTTCTACGGTACATACGATTCAAACTCTAAAGATTGGAACGGTTACCAAATCTCGACTAACTGGTTTAAGCCATTCTACTTCTTCGAGAACGGTTCATTCATTTCTTACCAAGGTTACATTGATTACCAATTCGGTATGGAAGACAAAGCTCAGTACCAATCTAGCCACGGTGGTGCCATGTTTAACGGTATCTACTGGCACTCAGATCGTTTTGCTGTAGGTTACGGTCTTAAACTATACAACAACGTATACGGTTTTGAAGATGGCGAAGCTCTACCATGGGCTCCAGTTGCTGACTCTTCAGGCGTAGGTCACTACCTAGCAGTAACTTACAAGTTCTAATTGAACTTCTAAGTAATAGATTTTTTAAATGGCACCCTTGGGTGCCATTTTTATTTGCTTTCTCTTAAGATAGTCTTATGCTCTGTGGCAAACACATTGACTCTCTTTCGTATGAATATTGCTGTACTCGGCCCGGGCGCAATCGGCTCGCTGTGGGCATCTCGCTTACATAGTGCTGGGCATACCGTTTCGTTATGGTCTCGGCAAACACCCCCTACCCTGTCAATTCAATTGGATCAACGCCAGCCTACGCACTTTATTAATAATTCTATTGAAGCGCTTGCTCAGGCAGATCTTATTCTTGTTACATTGAAAGCTCCGAATGTCGAAATGAGCTTAGCAAAGCTAAAGTCACAGATTCACAACGATACAATGATAGTGCTGATGCACAATGGCATGGGAACAGCAGAAAAAGTAAATCTCTTACTACCAAACAACCCTCTTATACTCGCGACAACCACTCATGGCGCTCTAAGAGAAACCACTAATCAGGTTCGACACACTGGATTGGGGAAAACTGAACTTGGCGGCTATAACAAAGCTGGTAAGCGTTGTGAATTCTTAGCTGAAGTGTTCCAACACGCTCTTCCTCAAGTCGTCTGGAACCCGACAATTCTTGATGCGCTTTGGAATAAGCTTGCGATTAATTGTGCCATTAACCCGCTTACTGCTATCCATAAAATAACCAATGGTGAATTGGCACAAGAGCGATATGCAGAGCCCCTACACTCGATCATCAATGAAGTCGCCTTAGTAATGCAGGCTGAAGGGATCAAGACCGATTCAGAAGTGTTGAGTCAATCCGTTGCTCAAGTCATTCAAGCAACAGCGAAAAACTTATCTTCTATGCAGCAAGATATTGTCCACCAGCGACAAAGCGAGATAGACTTTATTACTGGCTATCTGATTGAAAAAGCCCAGCACCACAATATAGCGACTCCGGTAAACCGTTCGCTGTATGACGCCGTTAAAAACATCGAACAAGGTTGGAATTAACCATGACAAAAAAAGTCCTCGTCCCTATCGCTCCTGGCAGCGAAGAAATGGAAGCAATTACTATCATTGATATGATGGTTAGGGCTGGATACGAAACCGTGGTTGCCAGTGCCGACTTCGATGGTCAACTAACGATGAAAGCCTCTCGCGGCGTGACACTAACGGCGGACTGCAAATTGGTCGATATCGCTGACGATGAGTTCGATGCGGTTATCTTGCCAGGTGGCGTTGAAGGGGCAGAAACGTTCCGCGACAGTACGGTTTTGGTCGAAATTGTCCGCCAGCAAATGTACGAAGGTAAGTTGGTTGCTGCGATTTGTGCCGCACCTGCGCTCGTTCTTGCTCATCACGGTCTATATAGTGACGCGTTAATGACCTGTCACCCAAGTTTCGAAAGTCACATCAATCCGAAAAAATGGCGTGTTAAACGTGTCACTTATGATGTAAACCACAATCTATTGACCAGTCAGGGGCCTGGGACCGCACTAGAGTTTGCTATGGAGATCATCATCAATCTATCCGGTAAAGCACATGCTTGGACTATTGCCGAACCCATGGTGACGATACCGACACTGCAATACCATAAACTGGGTGACGAATAATGTTTGACGTGCAAGCCGTCGCTGCGCAGTTTCCGGCCTTACTTCAGCAAATTAATGACCAACGACTGGTCTATTTAGACAGTGCAGCGACCACTCAGAAACCTCGCTGCGTGATCGATGCGATTACCGACTATTACAGTCACCAAAATGCCAATGTACACCGTGGTAGCCATAGCCTAACCGCTAAAGCCACAAGCCAATTTGAATCAGCTCGTCAAACCGTAGCTGACTTTTTAGGCGCTTCAACGAGCAAAGAAATCGTCTGGACTCGTGGTGCAACGGAAGCTTTAAACTTAATCGCTCAGACTTACGCACGAAATACGCTTAAGCCTGGTGATGAAATCTTAATCAGTGAAATGGAACACCACGCCAATATTGTTCCGTGGCAAATTGTTGCTGAGCAAACAGGGGCGAAAGTGGTCAAAGTGCCGATGACGGACGAATGTTCGTTTGATATTGCGGCCTTTAAATCACTCCTTTCTGCTCAAACTAAGATCGTCGCATTAGCTCATATCACTAATGTCACTGGTACTCGCCAACCTATCGAACAGGTCATAGAACTGTCCCATCAGATGGGTGCGATTGTTGTCGTAGACGGCGCTCAAGGGATCGTCCACGAACGAGTGAACCTTGCTTCACTCAATGCTGATTTTTACGTTTTTTCTGGCCATAAGCTGTATGCCCCTGCCGGTATTGGAGTCCTTTACGGCAAACTAAAACTGCTTGAAGCTATGCCTCCATGGCACGGCGGCGGCAAGATGGTCGAAAAGGTCTCATTCGAAGGGACGACCTACAGTGAACTGCCTGGTAAGTTCGAAGCAGGCACACCAAATGTTGCCGGTGCCATTGCCTTAGAGACTGCTATCAACTGGTATCAGAGCTTTGACCAACAGGCAGTTGAAGCGCATATCCACCAGCTAGTGAGCACCGCTTATACTCGCCTGAGCGCACTTGAAGATATTGAAGTTTTTGGCTACCAACCGGGCGCAAGTGTGCTTTCATTTGTGATGGATGGCGTTCACCATCAAGACATGGCGACACTACTTGATCAGCAAGGAATTGCTGTTCGCGCAGGCCATCACTGTGCGCACCCTCTAATGGATGCACTCGGCGTAAAAGGCACCGTTAGAGCGTCATTTGCCATCTACAACACGATGGAAGATGTCGAGCGCTTTATTGCTGCGGTAGAAAAAGCCGTGGATATGCTTTAGAAAGCATAAAGGTCGGCAAATGCCGACCTTATTCTATTTGTCTTCCCCGAGAACGACGTACGAGTGAGTTGGGGAGCTCTTGAAGTAAGTCGAATACTCTATGAGATTCCCTACTCCCTCATTCTTCGGTCTATGGAATGACAGAACCTAGAGCTGGCGAAGCGTTACTCCTACAGCTCATCAAATGCTTCAATAGCCTCTGAAAGCTTCTTAACACCATGAATTTGCATTCCCGGAATGCCGCCTTTAGGCATGTTTGCAGCAGGTACAATCGCTTTCTTAAAGCCATGCTTGAACGCTTCATTAAGGCGCTCTTGGCCGCTAGGGACTGGACGAATCTCCCCCGCTAGGCCAACCTCACCAAACACCACTACATCTTTTGGTAATGCGCGATCGCGGAAGCTTGAAAGCAGCGCCATAACCAAAGCAAGGTCAGCACTGGTTTCGGTAACTTTCACGCCACCAACCACGTTAACGAATACATCTTGGTCGGCCATTTGTAGACCACCATGTTTATGTAATACCGCAAGTAATAATGAAAGACGGTTTTGCTCAAGGCCAACAGCAACACGACGTGGGTTTGCCAGTTGTGAATAGTCGACAAGCGCCTGAATCTCAACCAGCAGCGGGCGAGTACCTTCCCATACCACCATAACTGAGCTGCCGGATGTTTCCTCTTCACCGCGAGATAAGAAAATCGCCGATGGATTACTGACTTCTTTAAGCCCTTGACCTGTCATCGCAAACACACCTAGCTCATTCACCGCACCGAAACGGTTCTTATGGCTACGCATGGTTCTAAATCGGTTGTCAGTACCACCGTCAAGCAACACAGAGCAGTCAATAATGTGCTCTAGTACCTTTGGTCCCGCTAAGGTGCCATCTTTGGTAACGTGGCCAACGATAAACACTGAGACATTGTTTTGCTTAGCGTAACGGGTTAACGCCGTTGCCGATTCACGAACTTGCGCCACACTGCCCGGTGAAGATTGTACGTCAGCGACATGCATAACCTGTATTGAGTCAATGACCATGATCTTCGGCTGCTCTTTTTCTGCAATTTGGCAGATGCGATCAACGTTGGTTTCGGAAAGCATTTTCAAGTTCTCTTTCGGCAAGCCTAATCGAGATGCGCGCATCGCAACCTGCTGAAGAGATTCCTCACCCGTTACGTAGAGCGTTGGCATTTGAGATGCAAGGTAACACATCGTCTGCAGTAGCAATGTCGACTTACCAGCACCTGGATTACCACCAATTAAAATCGCTGCACCGGGTACAACACCGCCACCTAATACACGGTCAAATTCTTTATAGCCGGTGGTAAAGCGTGGTACTTCTTGCAGGTCAATCTCAGACAGAGCCTGAACCAAAGTTTCCCCCGAGTTACCCGCATACCCCGTTAAACGCTCATTTCTCGCTGCTGCTGGGGACGCCGCTAGTCTAACCTCGCTAATTGTATTCCACGCACCACAAGCATTGCACTGCCCCTGCCAACGTGGAAAGTCAGCACCGCAGTCATTACATACGTATGCTCTTTTCGCTTTTGCCATGTAACCTCAGGTATTAAAAATGGTATTTGTGACACAAACTGCACCATGGTACGTTTATCTCACATAGAAACTTGATTCGCTGTAACATATCACTAAAGATCTTAATATCAAGGCCGATATCGAGAGTAAGGAATACTCTAACAAAAAAATATGCAGCAGCCAGAAATACTCTCATTAGCAGAGCGATTAATACCAGCATACCATGCACAGGATTTCGAGCACCTTCTTAACCAAATGACAGAGGGTGAGCCCCCTTCGACTAAAATTTTAGTTAAGATGGAACTCAATCGTGTAATGGCACCTTGCACCAAACCAATCGATCTACGTGGGCGAGTAAAAGGAGAGTGTCGTTCTTATGACCTTGATGGCTTAAAACACTGGCTGGACGACGTTGCATTTAACGCCTATCACAAAAATACTCGTAAGTTTGGCGGCTATACCGAAGGAGTATGGGAAGCCCTGATCAACACCCATAACAACTTTCGAGTCATGCAAAAGCAAGGGAAACCGATTGGCACTGAAGTTGCCGAAAACCCCAATGGCTTAGATGTAGAGCCGATTACATTAGGCTACGATCTTAAGCGTAAAGAAAATCGACTCAAAATCTCGTCACAAGTTGAAATCAAACTGGCTAGCAACCAAATTGTGAATGCGCTGACTGTTGATCTCTCTCCTTCAGGTGCCAAGTTTAAAGCCCCCTCAGCCTTTGACTATAAGTTAGGTGAAGTCGTTGACATTAGACTCGTTGAGCTAATGAAGTCGGTTGAAATTGAAGGAATCGATCAACCGATCCCCTATCGTATTGTTGGTATTGACGAGTCGTATGAGAATGATGCTGTAAAGTTTTTACGCCTACTTAAACTCGACACTTCTAACCTTATTGAAAAAATCATCGAGCACCTATTACAAAATGATGCTCAGAAGGCGCGTCACGACAATCAAGATAAGATCATACGTGCGCGTGCGCGTGGCTTTGAACATACCTACTTAAAACATACCTGTAATTTACCGGTATTTTTTAGCGGCAATGAGCTAAAGTTGGTTCTTATGACGGAAAATAACCGTCCTATCTGGCAATACTGGCACGATGAACGTAACCAACAAACCCTCAGCAGCTTGTTTCATCAACAACGCATGTCTCAGCTAACGACTGAAGGCGTCAAGGGTAGCAGCAACGTAATTTATGCCTTCACTCACCAGCACAAAGATAAAAATCTATTCTTTTCGATGATGATGCCCGAAGCATCACGCGAACTACGTCAGCTTTTTTGGCATATAGGGGCAAAAAAAGAGAGCTGGAAAGCATTCAGACTGTCTGTATTTGAATTATCCCCAGATGAGCGAAAAGAGTTATCACAACATTACAGTGAATTGGATCTTGAAGCAGAGACGCTAAGCCATTGCGGTATCTTACAAGAAATCTCTGACGACAATAGTCGCCATGATTACTTACTCACCGATAAGCCACGTCTCGCGGCAAGTGAACTGAATCCATTCCGCCACCTGCGTAATCCAACGACCAACCCCGCATGCATTTACTTTGATGCGCAATCTCGGCGTCGAGAGCCGAGATACCAGTTTAAATCGCCTTTAGTACTAACCGACGTGAATGGCGTCGCCGTTGAAGGCACCACCATTGATATCTCTAAGCATGGCGTCAATATTGCTCTTACAGCCCCGAGTACACTGAAAGCGGGAGAGCCCTGCTTCCTCAATTTCAAAGAGTTTCAGCTTTATGACAAAGACCTTCCATTAAGTGAAGTGCCTTATCACGTCATTCGTATTAGCCCCAGTGCTAAACAGCTTCAGCTTGCTATTCAAGAGTCGAGCCAAATCACCCGCACTATCACTTTCTTTGGGCGTCTGATCGAACACAACCAAGGCAAGCTGGTCGCGAAAAAAGAGCTGTTACCAAGTAATGAACTGCTTGAAAGCCTGCATGATATTCTGCTGGATAAAATGGTCAGCTCGCCACTTTACATAGAGAAACGCGGCAAAAGTCTACGGCCAAAAGCGATTGGCGTGAATTATCCACTCAGCTCATATCTCGCTATTTTGGCTAAGCTTGGTGATGGTGCGAACTTCTCATTAGCCCCTATCTACAAAGGCCATACCAATACGCTGCTGGCTCAGCCAATGAAGAGAATTGAAGGAGCTGAGCCTCAGTATCATGAGCTATATCTCAGTGCGAGTAAGTTCGGAACCCGGATTCAGTCGGTAGATGCAAAGCTCACTAGCGAATTTGAGAGCGTCAAAGAGCGCATCAATTACATCAAGCGAGCACAAATGATGGGGGAGTTTTATGCCATTAGAATCTGTGGTGCACCCGTTTTCAACCCAATAACTGCGTTGGTTCGAAAAGATCTCGATGAATTAACACAGATCAGTATGCATCAAGCTCGGAGCCTAGAAAAAGAGATCAACAATATTGTCGGCTACGGTGAACTCACTGATATCACAGAAGAAGTTCTGATTCGACTAGAGCTAACAAACTAGTATTTGAGCTATAAAAAAGCGAGGCATTTGCCTCGCTTTTTTATAGTCGATATTCATCAGCTTACGGCTGAGGCTTAAAGCTCACTCGTTTTTGCTTAACTAGAATCGCCGACAAGATACAAATAATCCCGCCAAGCCCCACATAACGAACCGCACTCTTAGCCTGTTGCTCTACTTTCGGCTTTGCATGATACGCAATCCCCAAGCCAGCCGCGTCCATCATCACTAGGTCATTGGCACCGTCACCGACTGCAATAGTATTGTGTGGTTCAATATCATACTCATCAGCAAGCTGTTCTAAGATATCCGCTTTAGTTTGCGCAGAGACGACCTCGCCAAGCACTTTCCCTGTCAACTTACCATCGACTATCTCAAGTTGGTTTGACTGCGCATGATCCAACCCTAGTAACTCTTGCAAGTAATCGGAAAAGTAGGTGAAACCGCCAGAAGCAATCGCTGTCTTCCAACCGTACTGCTTCAATGTGCCAATCAACTCAGGAAGATCCGGCATCAAAGGGAGTTGCTCACGCACGGCACTTAAAATGCTTTCATCGGCACCGGCTAGCTTACCAACTCGCTGACGTAAACTTTGTTCAAAGTCGAGCTCACCTTGCATTGCTCGCTCTGTCACTTCGGAGACTTCTTCGCCGACTCCTGCCAGCTTGGCAATTTCATCAATACACTCGATCTGAATGGCGGTTGAGTCCATATCGAGCACGATCAATCCCGGTTTGCTCAACTCTGGCATATCATTCAAGGTCGAATAATCGAGTTCTAGCGCCTGCAGGATCTCTTCGTGCTGCTCAGTAAGCTCTCCGGCCATCAAAGCAACCTCATACTCGCCAACCTTCCACACATCGACAATAGCGTTGTAGTAACCTACAAAAAAATCGATGTCTTCAAATTTGCTCGGGCAGAGGTAATGTCCAAATACAACCCAACCTGCTTTGGCTTTATCAAACTGGGTCGCAAGTCGGGTTTCTGGTAGACGATTAATTAAAGGGGTATGTTTACGTATAGAAAGGGGCTTTAACGTGTCCATGTCAATTATTCCTGTAAAATCTCTCAACACGTTAACCTATTGCAATTTATCTGCGCAAGTCTCAATATGCTCTAAAGTATAATTATCCTCTATTTAGGTGAAAAATGGACTCATCTCTGTTTTCTTTTCGTATTGCACTGAAGGTATTGGCAACGGCCTCGTTAATTGCCATGGTTGCTACTATTGGTATCAATAGTGTCAAAATCACGAAAGGTAACGAGCAGATTCAAGCCAACCAATTAGAGACCTTAACCGATATCCTCATCTCTCAAGCTTCATTGTCAGCCAGCGATATGATCGTCACACAAGATCAAGAGCGTTTATTGAAACTGACTAACCAACTGGCGAAAGATAATCTCGTTGTTGATGCAACCATCTATGACGCAGAAGGGGTTAAACTAGCAGCAAGTGACCAAGCTACCTCAGTCCGAGAGATTCTCGGGCTTGATACCCCCCTTCAGACCGCTCGAATCGGTAAGCAGCAATTGGTCGAGCCAGTACTAAAAGATGGCAGCGTAATTGGCTTTGTTCGTATTACCTTTGAAACAGGTAAGCTAACGGCGTTTTCCGATCACTACTACCGCAAGAGTGATCGCTACATGTACACCATGGTGGGGATGAGTTTCATTGCAGGTTTATTGCTGACGCTGATTATTCGTCGTAAGCCAAATAAGCGTAAGGGTGAAAATTTACTGCTTAAAGATATGTAGTCAGTACCAGAAAACAAAAAGGGTTGATGCTAAGCATTAACCCTTTTTAATTCGTCATCACCGAGAAAGAAGAGTGAGTGATTTAAGTCCATAGAACACTCGAAGAGATTCCCTACTCACTCCTTCGTCAGGTTAAACCTGTGCTCCCCGAGAGTGAGGAACGAGCGAGTTGGGGATCTCTTGAAGTGAGTAGAAAGCCTCTAGAGATCCCCTACTCACCCCTCCGTCGTTCTATGGAATGACGAGAGAGAAAAGTGATGATTACTCTTCATCACCAAGAAGAACAGAATCGAGGGCAATGATCATCATATCGTTAAAGGTAGTTTGACGCTCATCTGAAGTCGTTTGCTCACCTGTCTTGATATGATCAGAAACCGTACAGATAGTCAGAGCTTTTGCACCGTATTCAGCACACACACCGTAGATGCCCGCGGCTTCCATCTCAACACCGACAATGCCGTATTTGTCCATTACGTCGAACATTTCTGGATCTGGCGTGTAGAACAGTTCTGCAGAGAACAGGTTACCCACTTTTACTTCAATGCCACGCGCTTTAGCTGCATCTTCAGCGGCACGAACCATCTTGTAATCCGCGATAGCAGCAAAATCATGACCTTTAAAACGAATACGGTTTACTTTCGAATCTGTACACGCGCCCATGCCAATCACAACATCGCGAACTTTAATATCTTCACTTACCGCACCACAACTACCTACACGGATAATCTTCTTCACACCGAAGTCTTTGATAAGCTCTGTCGCGTAGATAGAGCACGATGGGATACCCATACCGTGACCCATTACCGATACTTTACGGCCTTTGTAAGTACCCGTGAAACCGTACATATTGCGTACATCACATACCTGTACAACGTCTTCCAGGAAGTTTTCCGCAATGTATTTAGCACGTAGAGGGTCACCCGGCATTAATACGACGTCTGCGAATGCACCCATTTCTGCGTTGATATGTGGAGTTGCCATGATTTAGTTTCCTTTTCTTAATCGGATATAAGTAAGCAATAAACAAAATAATAGAGGGACAAGCCCTCTATTTGAAATATCTATTTAGAATTACAGAAAGTTTTTACCGTAATCCATTGGTGACGTACCAAAGTGACTCGCTAACGTCTGACCAATATCAGCAAACGTATCACGAAGGCCTAAAGAGCCTGCTGGTACTTTTGCACCGTAAACGATCACTGGGATATGTTCACGCGTGTGGTCGCTACCTGGCCAAGTTGGGTCACAACCATGGTCAGCGGTTAGAATCAGAATATCGTCTTCTTCCATCAGCTCCATCACTTCATGGATACGACCATCAAAGTACTCGAGTGCCGCTGCGTAGCCTGCAACATCACGACGGTGACCGTAAGCAGAATCGAAATCAACGAAGTTAGTGAACACGATAGTGTTATCACCCGCTTCTTTAATGGCTTCTTTTGTTGCTTCAAACAGTGCTGGGATGCCCGTTGCTTTGGTCTTCTTCGTGATACCACAGCCGGCATAAATATCAGAGATCTTACCGATCGAGTGAACTTCGCCGCCTTTCTCTTCCACTAGCTTCTGAAGAATCGTTGCTGAAGGTGGTTCAACTGATAAGTCACGACGGTTACCGGTACGCTCAAACTGTCCCTTACCAGGGCCAATGAATGGACGAGCGATAACACGGCCAATGTTGTAGTCTTCCAGCTCTTCACGCGCGATTTGGCACAGCTCTAGAAGACGGTCTAGGCCGAATGTTTCTTCATGACATGCAATTTGGAAAACAGAGTCAGCAGACGTATAGAAGATAGGTTGGCCAGTCTTCATGTGCTCTTCACCCAAATCATCAAGAACTTGAGTACCTGACGCGTGGCAGTTACCTAGGAAACCGTCAAGACCTGCGCGCTCAAGAATGCGGTCTGTTAGCTCTTTCGGGAAGCTGTTTGCTTTATCAGTGAAGTAGCCCCAATCAAACAATACAGGAACACCTGCGATTTCCCAGTGACCAGAAGGAGTATCTTTACCAGAAGAGAGCTCAGCGGCATGGCCGTAAGCACCAATGATTTCAGCATCGGCATCAAGACCCGGAGCAAAACTGCCTGTCGACTCTTTGTGCGCCATCGCTAGGCCAAGTTTGGTCAGGTTTGGTAATGTTAACGGGCCACTACGATCCGCGTTGTCTGCCAAGCCTTTATCACACTGCTCTGCAATATGGCCCATGGTATCTGAACCTACATCACCAAAATCTTTCGCATCAGCCGTTGCACCGATACCAAATGAGTCTAAGACTAAAATAAATGCTCTTTTCATTGCTCTCTTCCTTTCATTGGTCGAGAGCAAAAACTCAATCGACCAATCTAATAATAATAATTCAACTCAAGATAGTTGGACTTACAGCTAGGCAACAAGCAAGCGAGCCCCCTGAGCATCGCTCGTCTATGTAACTGGGGCGGCCGGCGTTCCGGTGAGTGAGCGCAGTTGACTCCGCTGCAAGTTCAAATATGAAGAGTTTAAAGATCTTCCGCACGAATCTGACGATACACTTCCGGAGTCGGGGTATATTCACCACCAACCGTGATCGCTGCTTTCAATGCGTTCGCTGCTTCTTGCCACTGCTCTTCACTGCGAGCATGGATAACGGCAAGAGGCTTGTCACTTGACGCCTGTTCACCCAAGCGAATAAAACCATCAAAGCCGACTGCGTAGTCGATTACGTCCGTTGCTACGCGGCGACCACCACCCATAGAAACAACCGCCATACCGATAGCACGCGTGTCCATTGCTGAAACAACACCAGACTCATCAGCAAATACTGGTTTAATGATTTGCGCTTTTTCTAGGTAGTTATCGTAGTTCTCTACGAAATCTACTGGGCCACCTAGACCGGCAACCATCTTACCGAAACACTCAGATGCTTTGCCGTTATCTAGCACTTCCATCAGTTTCGCACGTGCGTCTTCAGTGCTTTCTGCAAGTTTCGCAAGCACCAACATTTCAGCACATGACGCCATCGTCACTTCAAGTAGACGAGGGTTACGGTATTCTCCAGTCAGGAACTGAACCGCTTCACGAACTTCTACTGCGTTACCCGCTGAAGAAGCCAGCACCTGGTTCATGTCAGTTAGAATTGCTGTTGTCTTAGTGCCTGCACCGTTTGCTACCGCTACGATGGATTTTGCTAGCTCTTCAGATGCTTCATAAGTTGGCATAAATGCACCAGAACCTACTTTTACATCCATAACTAGAGACTCAAGACCCGCAGCCAATTTCTTAGACAGAATTGAAGCAGTGATAAGCGAGATGTTGTCTACTGTCGCGGTAATATCACGAGTTGCGTAAACACGCTTGTCTGCTGGCGCTAAGTCGCCCGTTTGGCCGATAATTGCCACACCAGCCTCTTTGGTTACATCACCAAACACTTCGTTAGTCGGTGTGATGTTGTAGCCAGGAATTGACTCAAGCTTGTCTAGTGTACCGCCAGTGTGACCAAGGCCACGACCAGAGATCATAGGAACGAAACCACCGCACGCTGCCACCATAGGGCCAAGCATTAGAGAAGTTACGTCACCCACACCACCCGTTGAGTGTTTATCAACGATAGGACCACCAAATTCTTTGTGGCTCCAGTCGATCACCATACCAGAATCACGCATTGCACACGTTAGTGCGATACGCTCAGGCATTGTCATTTCATTGAAAAAGATAGCCATTGCAAATGCCGCAATCTGACCTTCAGAGACAGAGTTGTTGGCAACGCCTTGGATAAAGAAGTTAATTTCTTCTGCGCTTAGCACTTCGCCGTCACGCTTTTTACGGATAATTTCTTGAGGTAAGTACATTAGATCCTCCCACGCTAAAGGTAGCGATGGTTGTAAGGTAAAGAGGTAATGTGGAGCAGTGAATTACTACTCCACCAAACAGACTTTATTTTTATCAATTCTCTTAATATTTGGCGTTGCAGTTAGGCGACAAGTAAGTTCATTCCTATGAGCATAGAGGCTCTATGTAATTAGGATGAACTTACGCAGTCAACAACGCTGCGGCGTCAAATAGGACGAGAAAATTAGTATGCTGCTGGATCAGCAGTCTCGTCTGTCACTTCTAATGTATTAAGTAGGTTTGTTAATAGGCTTGACGCACCGAAACGGTAGTGACGAGCATCAACCCAGTTGTCACCTAGGATTTCATCAGCCATTGCTAAGTACGCTTGCGCATCTTCTGCAGTACGAACACCACCCGCTGGTTTGAAGCCAACAGATTCTGCAACACCCATGTCACGAATCACTTCAAGCATCATGCGAGCGTATTCTGGAGTTGCGTTTACTGGCACTTTACCCGTTGAAGTTTTAATGAAGTCTGCACCTGCTTTGATACAGATTTCAGACGCTTTCTTGATGAGTGCTTCTTCTTTTAGCTCACCAGTTTCGATGATCACTTTAAGAAGGATGTCACCACACGCTTCTTTACATTGCTTAACTAGCTCGAAGCCAACTTCTTCGTTACCTGCCATTAGAGCACGGTAAGGGAATACTACGTCTACTTCATCCGCGCCGTAAGCGACTGCCGCTTTAGTCTCTGCAACTGCGATTTCGATGTCGTCGTTACCGTGTGGGAAGTTAGTTACGGTCGCGATGCGAACGTCTGGTGTACCTTGCTCACGAAGTGTCTTCTTAGCAATAGGAATAAAGCGAGGGTAAATACAGATTGCAGCTGTGTTACCTACTGCTGATTTTGCGTCATGACATAGTGAAATAACTTTCGCGTCAGTGTCGTCATCATTCAGCGTAGTTAGGTCCATTAGTTTAAGTGCACGTAGTGCTGCTGCTTTTAAATCGCTCATTTCTATCTCCGATCAATATTCAAAAATTTTACTGCTCAACCTGTCAATTCAAGTTGGCGATGTAGTCATTAATGAACGGACTTGGTTCCTTGAAGACTCAGGGGTAAACAGCGAATTAACCCCTAATTGCTATCCTTGTCACCGCACAGTACCAGTTTGGTCTATGGCACAACAATCTGCGATTGAGTGTCTAACGGTATACGCAGCTTTCGCCGCGGCCGGCGCTAATCATACTCCTTGTATTAATCAACGCTAGCTAAAACATTTCAATTCATCTTGAATGCAATAGAAGCAAGCACCTCGAATTCATCCAAGGCCAAAACACTTCATTCAAAAGTGTTCCCTACTTCCTACAACTATACATTATAGATATTCGTCGAAAATCTGTAGTGGCTCATAGAGCGCAAACGGTTTGTATCTCAAAAAAGATTCTGTTTAACGTTTGCTCAATCTTCTCGATCTCCTAACGCAACGAACCTATTGTCTAAATATAATTAGACTGCTCTCTTTCTAAGGAAAGAAAAACAAAAAAGCCCCGTAGCGCACACCAAAGTGTGTCTACGGGGCTTTTTAAAACGGCGTCTATATAATCTATCTACTTAATTAGAAAGATAGGAAGAAGCCAGCAATTGTCGCTGCCATCAGGTTAGATAGTGTACCAGCACAAACCGCTTTAACACCCATACGAGCGATGTCATGACGACGTGCAGGAGCAAGGCTACCTAGACCACCTAGTAGAATCGCGATAGAAGAAAGGTTTGCGAAACCACATAGTGCGAATGCGATGATTGCTTGAGTCTTCTCAGACATTACTGCACCTGTTGCTGGAACAACTTGTGCCGCATCACCAACGTAAGGTACGAAGTTTAGGTACGCTACGAATTCGTTTACAACCAGTTTTTGACCGATGAAAGAACCAGCAAATGTTGCTTCAGCCCATGGCACACCAATTAGGAATGCTAGAGGAGCGAACAACCAACCTAGTAGTAGTTCTAGAGTTAGGTTCTCCATACCGAACCAACCGCCAACGCCACCTAGGATGCCGTTAACTAGCGCGATTAGACCAACGAATGCTAGTAGCATT
This sequence comes from Vibrio orientalis CIP 102891 = ATCC 33934, assembly GCF_000176235.1. Classification (NCBI taxonomy): domain Bacteria; kingdom Pseudomonadati; phylum Pseudomonadota; class Gammaproteobacteria; order Vibrionales; family Vibrionaceae; genus Vibrio; species Vibrio orientalis. The sequence goes on from NZ_ACZV01000005.1 coordinate 1,930,019, forward strand.
GCGCCAACGTTAAGTGCTAGTTGTAGACCAACTGATGCACCGCCTGCTGCTGCGTCGATAACGTTAGCTGGCTTGTCGTCACCACCATCAATGTTGTTGTCCAAATCTTCGTCTGGAGTATCAACTTCAGGCTTGATGATTTTAGCGAATAGTAGACCACCAGGTGCTGCCATGAATGATGCTGCTACAAGGTACTCTAGAGGTACACCCATAGATGCGTAACCTGCTAGTACACCACCAGCAACTGACGCTAGACCACCACACATTACTGCAAATAGCTCAGATTGAGTCATTTTTGGTACAAACGGGCGAACCACTAGAGGTGCTTCTGTTTGACCTACGAAAATGTTAGCTGCTGCAGACATTGACTCGGCACGTGAAGTACCTAGTGCTTTTTGTAGACCGCCACCAAGAATCTTGATAACCCACTGCATCACACCGATGTAGTAAAGTACAGAAATTAGCGCAGAGAAGAAGATTAGCGTTGGTAGTACTTGGAAAGCAAAGATGAAACCGATACCGTCAACTGAGAAGTTAACTAGGCTGCCGAATAGGAAACCAGTACCGTCTTTACCGTAATCGATAACGTTCTGTACACCAGCTGAAAAACCAGCTAGAAGGTCACGACCCCATGGTACGTAAAGAACGAAACCACCGATGATAAATTGGATAGCAAATGCGCCACCCACAGTTCTTAGATTGATAGCTTTGCGGTTATCTGACAGTAGTAATGCAAGTCCTAGCAATACTGCCATGCCGACTAGGCTCATAAACAGGCTCATAGTTTATGACTTCCTTATATGTTATTTGTTGGCGTGTTACAAAATGGAGCTCAAAAAGCGGGGCAATTATACTCATCCGGCCAATGATAAAGTAATGCCACCCTCACAGTTTCTAATAAGATTCATGACCCATTCACTCATTTACGTGAACGAGATCACCTTTAAGGCTTTAGGTAATCATCAATCGAACAATTTATTTAGAAATTATTCACAAATACCGAACGCTGAATTGCTATTTTTCCAAACGATTTCAGCAATCGTTTGCCTTGACATTCCCTTAAGAGATGCGAGGCAGGCCAAAATTTCACCTATCATCTTCGGGTGATTAGGCTTGCCCTGATACCCATTTAATGGCATGTCCGGTGAATCCGTTTCTAACACTAACTTTTCAATGGGCAGGCTAACTATAGCTTGTCTGGTTTTGTTTGCCCTTGGATAGGTGATCACACCACCGACTCCGATGTAAAAACCGAGCTCAATAAATTGCATCGCTTGCTGATAGCTACCCGAAAAACCGTGCAAAATACCACCATATTGAAACCTTTCTTGCTTCAAAATTTGCACCATTCGGTTGTGTGTTTTCCGGCAATGGAGAATAAGCGGAAGTTGATAATATGTTGCAAGAGCGACCTGTTCGATAAACACCTTTTCTTGAAGAACCATATCGACCTCCACCATCGCATCTAAGCCACACTCACCCACGGCGACGCACTGATTTCCACGCTGGTTAAGCAGCTCTTTTAAGGTAGGCAATTCATCAATACTTTGTTGATGAAGAAAGTAAGGGTGGATTCCGAGTGCAAAGTAGATGCTGGCATGCTCTGCCGCCATTTGTTGCACTTGGGCCCAATTACTTGAACCAATAGATGGGACAACAAAGCGCGAGACACCTTGCGCATTGGCTGACTTAAGTTGAGCGTCAAAGTCGCCTTGGAAGATGTCAAAGTCGAAATGACAGTGGGTATCAAAAAGGCGCATTACTTTTGCGCCTTAGTTTTATCAGAGTTCTCAGAACTCGGGTCAGTGCGATAAGGAACACAGCTGCGCTTATACTCGGGGGTCAATCCAAGAGACGAACACCACGCATCATACTTTGCTAATTGACGCTTCAACCAACTGCGCATCCCCATCCCCTTCTATTTCTGCTCTTCTCGCTTAAAGACTAGCTCAGTCGGTGTTGATTCTTCTTCTACAAAGTAATAGCCCGCGGTATCAAATTTGGTTAAGTCCGCGACGCTAGAGATACGATTCTCAATGATGTAACGCGCCATCATACCGCGCGCTTTTTTAGCGTAGAAGCTGATCACTTTATATTGGCCATTCTTACAATCTTTAAATACCGGCGTAATCACCTGCGCATCTAACGCTTTTGGTTTTACCGCTTTGAAGTATTCATTCGATGCAAGGTTGATAAGCACGTTATCGCCTTGGGCTTCGATAGCTTCATTGAGCTTCTCAGTGATAACGTTACCCCAGAATTGATAAAGGTTGCTGCCTTTATCATTCGCCAGCTTGGTACCCATCTCTAAGCGATATGGCTGCATCAAGTCGAGAGGCTTAAGTAAACCATACAGGCCAGAGAGCATGCGTAAATGCTCTTGTGCATAAGCAAAGTCCTCTTCAGACAGAGATTGGGCATCTAGGCCAGTATAAACATCGCCTTTAAACGCAAGAATCGCTTGGCGCGAGTTATCCGTCGTAAACTCTTCACTCCACTCTTGAAAGCGGCCAACGTTTAAATCGGCAATCTTGTCACTCACTTTCATCAAACTTGCAACGCCTGCAGGAGTGAGCTTGCGGCACACTTCAATCAGCTGTTTTGAGAACTCAACCAAATCTGGCTGAGTGAACTTCTCTGTCGCCAATGGGGATTCATAATCTAAGGTTTTCGCTGGAGAAACGACGATTAACATGACTTTACTCTATCCATATCTTTGTTTTATTGAGTTTAGGGTACAAAAAAAGCCATGCATTGTCTGCATGGCTTTTTGAATCGTTTTAATAGACGTTATCTATGGCGTTCGATCAGTTTTTCTTATTCTGATCCCAAATACCATCTTCAAGCTGAGATTTCAGCTCAGGGAAGTCGTTCGAGTCAAACGTTGGCACTTTACCTTCATCTAGCTGGCGGTTGTAGTCTTTCGCAAGCTTAATCACTATACCTGATAGTAGAAGAATCGCTACCAAGTTAACAATCGCCATTAGACCCATAGAGACGTCTGCAAGAGCCCAAACAACCGGTAGCGATGCGACTGCACCAAACATCACCATACCTAACACGATGATACGGAAGATACCTAGGCCTGCTTTGTGGTTGTGCTCTAAGAAGATCAGGTTAGTTTCAGCGTAAGAGTAGTTAGCGATGATTGAAGTAAATGCGAAGAAGAAAATCGCTACTGCAACAAAGATTCCACCCCATTCACCCACTTGCGAACTTAGCGCGCTCTGAGTCAATTCGATACCCGTTACTTCACCATGCGGCACGTACTCTCCTGACATCAGGATGATTGCAACTGTCGCAGAACAGATAACAATCGTGTCCATGAATACACCTAGCATTTGCACATAACCTTGCGATGCTGGGTGCGGTGGGTAAGGCGTTGCCGATGCTGCTGCGTTAGGCGCAGAACCCATACCCGCTTCGTTTGAGAATAGACCGCGTTTGATACCGTTAATCATCGCTTGTGCAATTGCGTAACCCAAACCACCAGCAGCGGCTTCTTGTAGACCGAATGCACTCTTGATGATTAAGGTAAGAACAGCAGGAAGCTTCTCAATGTTCATCACCATAACGAACATTGCCAGTAGCAAGTAAGCTAATGCCATGATTGGAACGACTAACTCTGCTACACGTGCAATACGCTTGATGCCGCCAAAAATCACTACCGATGAAAGTAGCACAACTACAGCACCTACGTAGGTGTCTTCCCAACCGAATGCGTTGTGCATCGCGTTTGCGATAGAGTTCGCTTGTACTGCGTTAAACACAAGACCGAATGCGATAATTAGGAATACAGAGAACAGTACGCCCATCCAACGCATACCTAGGCCTTTCTCCATGTAGTATGCAGGACCGCCACGGTAGTTGCCGTCGTCATCTTTGGTTTTGTATAGCTGCGCTAAGGTACTTTCAGCGAATGATGTCGCCATACCTAGCATGGCGATAAGCCACATCCAGAAAATAGCACCTGGACCACCAGCAGTAAGCGCTACGGCGACACCGGCCATATTACCGGTACCAACACGTGCAGCTAAACTAGTACAAAGAGCTTGGAAAGAAGAGATACCAGCTTTGTCTGCTTTACGGCTGTTCTTTAAGACTGAGAACATGTGGCCAAAGTGACGGAATTGGATAAAGCCCAAACGGACTGTAAAGTAGATTCCAACACCGACTAGAAGATAAACAAGAATGGAGCCCCATAGCAGGTCATTCATTAAATTAATTAAGTCTGTCATAACATCCTCATATTGAGTTTTCGCTAATCTTTGCTTCCAAGCCTTCCATCTGACCGCCTTACTAAGTGTCAAGATTGCTTAGTATTGGTATTGTTATATTGTGCAGTCTAGATCTGTAAAACTCGCTTCATGCTTCCATTTTACGTATCAGCGTATTTTTTGACGGGCGGATAATGCAGTGAAGAACGACAAAAATCAATATGCAACTAGCTACATTAAAATGTTATTTTTCACTAGATGGTCACCAGTAATTAACAGCCACTTACACATACCAGCAATCAAAACAGAACATTCCATTAATTTCTCACCAACATTCCTTGAATCACGCTGCTGAGTATTCCCTCTATACCGACTCAGCGACAATGCCTTGCATTATAAGGCGTCCAACTCATTATAAAAAACAGCACGCTGTAAAGTGGCGCACTATGCTCCAATTTTATATGTGCATAATTGAACTTGTCATCTCTAAGTCAAAATTCACACACAGAATTAACATACCGCTAGAGACAATTTAATCGTTTTCGTCGAATCAAATGCTCAAAAAAACAGCGAATAGACCCGATTTTTTTGTGACTCCCTCAGACAATATGCGTAAAAACTTCATTGAAACGTAACAAATGAGAAACGAATCAAAGTTAGGTTAGTTTTAGATATGGTATTAAAAACATGCCCGATTAAAGGAAAGATGATCATAAAGAGGTAGCTTATGGAAGGCTTAAACTTTGACGAAATTTTCGAACAGGACTTACCGAGAGGTAGAGCTAGTCGCTCAAAACCTGTGAAGCGCAAATGGCGAGAAATTGAAGCAATTAAAGATCGCCAACGCTTGCAAAAAGAACTGATGGATATGGATATCGGCTATGATGATTTAAACGCAGCCGAATACTGATTATTAAAAAAGAGGCATTACGCCTCTTTTTTAATTTTAGATGCTTTCATGAGCATTTTGACGGACACGCTCAGCGATCTGCTGATATTGCTCAGCGATGGTTTCGCCAAAAACAGGATCGTCTTCACACACGGTCCATTGCTCTTCGACGATTTGCCAATCTTTGGTGGTGAACGTTTCCATTAGATAGGGAAAGATGTGCTTCTCTTCCATTTCTAAGTGGCTTCGTTGCGCATTTAGGAATGACTCAAGTTGCTCAATGAACAAGCTTTGCGGCACTACGGCATCTTGGAGCACCATATCGACAATATTGAGAAACTCGTGCGTTTGCTCAGAGAGCGTTTTGTGCTCTAACTCTAGGTTATCAATTCCCTTGTGATGACCATAATGAGTCAAGTAGTGGTGATATAAGATGTCCTCTTTAGGGTGATGTACCCTCTCAGAATGATTGGCTAGATAGTCGACAATCTCTCTTAACACACCATAGTTAACGCTGCGCTCATCTTTTAATACCGCTAATTTATGGCGCAATATGGCCAGTAGGCGCACCATATAGCCATGCTCACGCTTGATTCTTTCAATCATCATAGTGTCTCTCCTTAACACTTACTTTTAATGAGTGTATTAGAGTATAAGAAGAGACGCTTTGATCTTGTTCAGATTTTAATCAGACACTTGTGAGTATCAGTTACACATTGACCTGCATCGGAAGCTGCCATTGAATCGTGCTCTGCCCCTGAGAGGCGAGAATTGCATTAGTCTGAGAGAAGTGGCGGCAGCCAAAAAAGCCACGGTGTGCAGAAAGCGGTGACGGGTGAGGGCCTGACAACACATGGTGCTTTGCGCGATCGATAAAGCGACCTTTCTTTTGCGCATGTGCTCCCCATAGAAGAAACACAACCCCAGACTGATGTTGGTTGATTGCCTCTATGACTTTATCGGTAAAGGTCTCCCAACCACTTTTTGCGTGTGAGTGTGCCTTACCTTGCTCTACCGTCAATACCGTATTAAGCAATAAGACACCTTGCTGCGCCCAACTTTGCAAATAGCCATGCGGTGGGATCTCAAACCCTTCAATGTCTTGAGCGAGTTCTTTGTACATATTGACCAGTGAAGGTGGCGTTTTTACCCCAGGTAAAACGGAGAAACATAACCCGTGGGCTTGATTAGGTCCATGGTAAGGATCTTGGCCAATGATCACGACTTTGACATCGGCAAACTCTGTCGCCTTAAACGCATTAAAAACGTCCGACGCTGGCGGGAATACCACTTTTCCGGCCGCACGCTCCGCCTCAACAAAAGAGAGCGTTTGCTGAAAGTACTCTTGCTGCTTTTCTACACCAATAACATCATGCCAGGTAAGTGAGGTATTCATGACCCATTCCTTCTACTATATATGCGCTGTCATTGTCGCAAAAATAGTAGAAGGAACAAAGGGGTTAGTGTTTTTGAGGAGTACGGTAGTGACCTTGACCCGTAATATGTCGATTTGGCAAAGGTAGACGTACAGTGCGGCTCGAAACGTGAGAGTAAGTAAAAGGCATAGTGGCATCCTCATATTGTGACTTCATAAAAAGCTATGAAAGATTAATGCCACATTGCTACATACTTCTCGATTAAGCTAAAGCTTGCAGGTGGAACTGACGCATCGTTTCAATTTCTTGAGGCCAAAGTTCAGGCTCTATCGTCTCTAGAATCAAAGGGATACCATCAAATCGTGCATCTTTAGATATATACTCAAAACAGTCCCAGCCAATTTCACCTTTGCCCAAAGCATGGTGCCTATCGACCTTGCCGCCTAAGGCAATCTTTGAGTCATTAATGTGCATTGCACGCAAATATTGCATCCCAACAACGCGATCAAACTCAGCAAATGTCGCTTCACAAGCCTCGAGCGAACTTAAGTCATAGCCTGCGGCAAAGGTATGACAAGTATCAATACATACACCGACACGCGACTTATCTTCGACTTGTTCAATGATCTCGGCGAGGTGTTCGAAACGCCAACCAAGGTTCGTCCCCTGCCCTGCCGTGTTCTCAATCACTGCGACCACATTAGAAACTGCTTGGTGTGCAAGATTGATCGATTCTGCGATTCTCGCTAAGCACTCTTTCTCAGATATCTTCTTTAAATGACTCCCAGGATGAAAATTCAGCAAGGTTAACCCGAGTTGCTCACAGCGTTCCATCTCATCAATAAAGGCTGCGCGTGATTTTTCCAACTTTTCCTCTTCCGGTGCGCCTAAGTTTATTAAATAGGAATCATGAGGAAGAATCTGTTCGCTAGCAAAACCTAACATTTTGCAGTTAGCTTTAAATGCGCTGATGGTGCTAGCTTCAAGTGGTTTCGCCACCCACTGACGTTGATTCTTAGTAAAGAGCGCAAAGGCATTCGCACCGATCTCACGCGCACGCAATGGCGCTTGGTCAACCCCACCAGCCGCAGAGACATGCGCACCTATATACTTGTTACCTGTTGCTTTTTTAATCATTGTTACTTAATCACCTTTCACTTTCAGCCAGCCCCCTTTAAAACAGTTATTTAAAAGAGAGAGCTCAAACCTCCGACTCATTTTGTAGTAAATTTACAACAAAATGAGTTATTAAATATTTTTTATATTATCAAATAAATTGTAACTATATTGTTTTCAAAGATTTTATTGATTTAGAACAAGAAAATAACCACCATAAAAATAATGTTTTTGGTTGTTTTTTGACTTAAATCAATATTATCATAAGGGATATTCGCTATATAATACGTAGCTCACTAAAAATCGAAAATTAACACCAATTAACCACGTTAAGTGGACTAGGAGATAGTAATGATTCAAGGTATTCAAATCACTAAAGCAGCAAATGACGACCTACTAAACTCTATCTGGCTACTAGACAGCGAGAAGAACGAAGCTCGTTGTGTAGCTGCAAACTCTGGCTACGAAGCTGACCAAGTAATCGCAATCAACGATCTTGGTGACTACGAAAGCCGTGAAGTTGCTATCGAAACAGCTCCACGTATCGAAGGTGGTCAGCACCTAAACGTTAACGTTCTTAAGCGTGAGACTCTAGAAGACGCAGTTGCACACCCAGAGAACTACCCTCAGCTAACTATTCGTGTTTCTGGCTACGCAGTTCGTTTCAACTCACTAACAACTGAACAGCAACGTGACGTAATCGCACGTACTTTCACTGAGTCTCTATAATTCTCAGTCAGTTATTTTAAAAAAGGCGCTCATTGAGCGCCTTTTTTGTTTTCCGCTATACCCTACTCCACTCAGCATAAGGTACATTAACAGCATTCGTTATCACCTAAGGTGAACTATATGCTACTGGAAGGCATTGAGACCTTACTTGTTTTAAGTAAAGCAAAAACCATGAGCCGCACAGGGAGCTTACTCTATATAAGCCAATCGGCAGTAAGTAAGCGTGTAGCGAATCTGGAAAAGAAGTTAGGCAAAAAACTGATCGAGCCTTCCGGGCGCTCGATAAAGCTGACACCCGACGGTATTGCTTTAATCGAGACCATTGGTCCCTCATTCAATGAGTTACGTGGCCTCATCTATGAGCAGCAGGAACTTGAAGACACCTCATTAATCACCCTAGATAGTTCGAAATCTCTCATTGCAGGTTACTTGGGAAAAACGATCGGTGATTACCTTAAACAAGATAAGTACCTAACGATAACGACCAATCACACGCCTAGAATCGTCGAACGAGTCCAATCAGGTAAAGCCACTATAGGCCTTTGTGCCGGTCAACTACCGGCGCAACATGGCTTAAAGGCATTTCATCTATGTGATGAACCCTTTTTTATCGTCAGTGATAAACAACCAAACAAACTACCTGAGAGAGTCATCACCAATGACCTTACGAACCCATCCAACAGTTATCAACTTCCCGCTCTAGCCAAGTTAGGTATTAAACCTGCGATGGAAATGGATGCATATACTGCCGCAGCTCAATTAGCCTTAGGGGGCGCAGCACCCGCACTTATCCCACTCTCTATCGTCAGAGCACTTAACATACCGGACAGTCACTGCTTTCAGTTTAAGCAACTTGAATCGTTGATTAGACCAATTCACATTTGCGTCAGGCAAAGTGTTTACCAATCACCACGGGTTAAAACATTGATAGAAACCATTGCTGATGCTGTTCCCAGAGTAGCTTCATCGCCATTAGCATAGACATGGTAATCACCAAAGGGCGAATCCATTTTTGCCCTTTGCTCACCACCACTTTCGCCCCCAATTGCGCCCCCATAAAACCACCGACAGCCATCACAAGACCTAACTCCCAGATAGGCAAACCAGCAAGGATAAAAAACAGCAACGCGGCGATATTGGAAGTAAAGTTGAGCACCTTAGTACGAGCGGTCGCATCGACGAGTGAGAAGTGACCAAGTGCGACAAAACAGACAGTAAAAATCGAACCTGTACCTGGACCAAAGAAGCCATCATAGAAACCAACGCCGCCACCGACACTAAAGGCAAACATGGCTTCAGAGATTTTTGCTTTGCCTGATTGCTCTCTGGTTTTCGGCATCAGTAAAAAATAGAGCGAGATAGCGACCAATAACAGCGGGATAAGGCTCGTTAACACGCCAGCATCAATATACTGCACCGCCTCAGCACCAACTGCAGAGCCGATGAAAGTGCAAGCGATCGCCACACGCATCTCTTTGATACTGACAATACCGTTGCGTACGAAATACCAACTGGCAGAGAAGCTACCGAATGAGCTTTGCAGTTTATTGGTCGCAAGTGCCTGCGTTGGCGGCACACCAGCAGCCAGTAGCGCAGGCAAGGTTAACAAGCCACCACCACCAGCCATAGCATCAATAAAACCTGCTACGGTGGCGACAAAGAACAAGATGGTTAAGATTTCGAGTGTCAGTTCCATTTTCTATCAATCATTTACAAGTCTATAAGTGCAAAATACCATCAAGTTAACCATTCTTTTAACGAAAGATTAGACTTAAACCCATTCCTATTTTTCAACGGTTAGACAATAAAAAAGCCCGCTCTAGTGAGCGGGCTATGTAGTAGTCAGATAGGCTCCGTTGTGAGCCTACTGCTTGTTATTACGCTTCGTTCTCAGCGACTTTAGCGTGTAGCTCCTGAACTGAAGTGACTGACGTTTTAGCGTCAGCGGTATGTGCCATACAGACGGCAAATGCTGCGTTTAGCGTTGTGGTGTAGTTCACTTTCTCAGCCAGTGCACCACGGCGAAGAACTTTAGAATCTTCAATCGCTTGACGGCCAGCCGCAGTGTTCACGATGTAGGTGTACTCGTTGTTCTTGATACGGTCAAGAATGTGAGGACGGCCTTCATGTACCTTGTTCACTAGGCGTGGGTTGATACCCGCTTCGCCAAGAATAACTGCAGTGCCGTGCGTTGCGTCTAGCTGGTAGCCAAGCTTAGAAAGCTTAGATGCTAGGTCGACAACACGCTCTTTGTCACCTTCACGAACAGAAAGCAGTGCACGACCACCTTCAGGGTAAACATTGCCACAACCAAGCTCAGCTTTAGAGTACGCTTCAGCGAACGTTGCACCAACACCCATAACTTCACCAGTAGAGCGCATTTCTGGGCCTAATAGTGGGTCAACACCAGGGAACTTGTTGAATGGCAGTACCACTTCTTTCACTGAGTAGTATGGTGGGATGATCTCTTTCGTAAAGCCTTGCGACTCTAGCGATTGACCCGCCATTACACGTGCTGCAATCTTAGCAATTGGCGCGCCTGTGGCTTTAGATACGAACGGTACCGTACGTGCTGCACGAGGGTTCACCTCGATTAGGTATACTTGGTTGTTCTTAACCGCAAACTGCGTGTTCATCAGGCCACGAACACCCAACTCGAACGCTAGCTTTTCAACTTGCTCGCGCATTACGTCTTGGATTTCTTGGCTTAGCGTGTATGCAGGAAGCGAACATGCTGAGTCACCTGAGTGAACACCCGCTTGCTCGATGTGCTCCATGATACCGCCGATAACCACGCGCTCACCATCACAGATAGCATCGATGTCCACTTCAACAGCGTCATCTAGGAAGCTATCAAGCAGTACTGGCGATTCGTTCGATACGCTAACCGCTTCGTTGAAGTAGCGACGTAAGTCTTGCTCGTCGTATACGATTTCCATCGCACGACCACCCAGTACGTAAGAAGGACGAACAACGAGTGGGAAGCCAATTTCGCGAGATTTCTCTATCGCTTGCTCCATTGTTGTTACTGTCGCGTTTTCTGGCTGAAGTAGGCCTAGACGGTCTACAGCAACTTGGAAACGCTCACGGTCTTCTGCACGGTCGATTGCGTCAGGGCTAGTACCGATAATTGGCACGCCAGCAGCTTCAAGAGCACGAGCCAGTTTAAGTGGAGTTTGACCACCGTACTGAACGATAACGCCTTTTGGCTTCTCAACACGAACGATTGCTAGTACATCTTCCAGAGTTACTGGTTCGAAGTAAAGACGGTCAGATGTATCGTAGTCTGTAGAAACTGTCTCAGGGTTACAGTTAACCATGATAGTTTCGTAGCCATCTTCACGTAGCGCTAGTGATGCGTGTACACAACAGTAATCAAATTCAATACCTTGGCCGATACGGTTTGGACCGCCGCCTAGAATCATGATCTTCTCTTTGTCTGTTGGGTTCGCTTCACACTCGTCATCGTAAGATGAGTACATGTAAGCCGTATCAGACGAGAACTCCGCCGCACACGTATCTACGCGCTTGTAAACTGGGTGGATATCGTACTGGTCACGTAGACGACGAATTTCACTTTCAGACACACCTAGAATCTTAGATAGGCGCGCATCAGCAAAACCTTTACGCTTAAGTTTTTTCAGTTCATCTTTGTTCAGACCAGCAAAACCTTTCGCTTTAAGCTCTTGCTCTAGCTTCACGATGTCTTCGATTTGAACTAGGAACCAACGGTCGATTTGCGTTAAGTTAAACACACCGTCTACTGACATACCCGCACGGAATGCATCAGCGATGTACCAGATACGCTCTGCGCCAGCTTCTTTAAGCTCGTGACGAATTGTTGTTAGAGCATCAGGTGCATCTAGATCAACCATTTCATCAAAGCCTGTCGCGCCGACTTCTAGACCACGAAGTGCTTTTTGTAGCGATTCTTGTTGGTTACGACCGATAGCCATCACTTCACCAACTGACTTCATTTGCGTCGTTAGACGGTCGTTCGCGCCAGCAAATTTCTCGAAGTTAAAGCGAGGAATCTTAGTTACAACGTAGTCGATTGTTGGTTCAAATGATGCAGGAGTTGCACCACCAGTGATATCGTTCTGTAGCTCATCAAGTGTATAACCAACAGCCAGTTTCGCTGCAATCTTCGCGATTGGGAAACCCGTTGCTTTCGATGCTAGAGCAGAAGAGCGAGATACACGTGGGTTCATCTCGATGATAACCATACGGCCATCTTTAGGGTTAATACCAAACTGTACGTTTGAACCACCCGTCTCAACACCGATTTCACGAAGTACCGCTAGAGATGCGTTACGCATCAGTTGGTATTCTTTGTCTGTTAGTGTCTGAGCTGGAGCAACTGTGATTGAGTCACCCGTGTGGATACCCATTGGGTCAAAGTTTTCAATCGCACATACGATGATACAGTTGTCCGCTTTGTCACGAACCACTTCCATCTCGTACTCTTTCCAACCGATTAATGATTCATCGATTAGAAGCTCGTTGGTTGGAGAAAGGTCTAAACCGCGACGACAAATCTCTTCGAATTCTTCTTTGTTATAAGCGATACCACCACCAGTACCACCCATAGTGAATGATGGACGAATGATACATGGGAAGCCAACCATATCGAGAACGCCGTAAGCTTCTTCCATAGTTTTCGCTGTATCTGCACGCGGACACTCAAGGCCAATAGACTTCATCGCTTTATCGAAGCGAGAACGGTCTTCTGCTTTATCGATAGCGTCAGCCGTTGCACCAATCATTTCCACACCGAACTCTTCAAGTACGCCGTGTTTTTCTAGGTCTAGAGCACAGTTAAGCGCAGTCTGACCACCCATTGTTGGTAGTACTGCATCTGGACGCTCTTTCTCAATAATCTTACGAACCACTTCCCATTGGATAGGTTCAATGTAAGTTGCATCCGCCATGTCTGGGTCAGTCATGATGGTTGCAGGGTTAGAGTTCACAAGGATAACTCGGTAACCCTCTTCACGCAGTGCTTTACATGCTTGAGCACCAGAGTAGTCAAACTCACATGCCTGACCGATAACAATCGGGCCTGCACCTAGAATTAGAATACTTTTTAAGTCAGTACGTTTTGGCATTCTCTACTACTCCGAATTAAGCGCTGTGTTGTTTAATGAGTTCGATAAAGTGGTCAAATAGTGGTGCCGCGTCTTCTGGACCTGGGCTCGCCTCTGGGTGACCTTGGAAGCTAAACGCTGGTTTGTCTGTACGGTGAATACCTTGCAGTGAACCATCAAATAGCGATACGTGAGTTGCACGTAGATTCTCAGGCAGTGTTGCTTCATCTGCAGCAAAACCGTGGTTCTGAGAAGTGATCATGACAACGTTGCGGTCTAGGTCTTTAACTGGGTGGTTAGCACCGTGGTGACCAAACTTCATCTTCACTGTTTGTGCGCCAGAAGCAAGAGCTAGGATTTGGTGTCCAAGACAGATGCCGAAAATTGGCAGACCTTTATCTAGGAATACTTTTGTTGCTTCAATCGCGTAAGTACATGGTTCTGGGTCACCAGGGCCATTTGATAAGAAAACACCATCTGGGTTAAGCGCCAATACTTCTTCTGCTGATGTTTCAGCAGGAACAACCGTTAAGCGGCAGCCGCGGTCAACAAGCATGCGCAGGATGTTTCGTTTTGCACCGAAGTCGTAGGCAACAACGTGATATGGCAATTCGCTGTCGTCTTTTGCTTCAGGAAGGCCACCCTCGAGCGTCCACGAACCCTGTTTCCATTGATACGCTTCTTTTGTTGTAACTTCTTTCGCAAGATCCATACCTTTTAGGCCAGGGAATTCTTTCGCTTTAGCCAGAGCTAGAGCCTCGTCGATATTGTTGCCTGCTAAGATACAACCGTTTTGAGCACCTTTCTCACGCAGAATTCGCGTAAGCTTACGCGTATCGATATCAGCAATGCCGACGATATTTTGCGATTTAAGGTAGTCAGAGAGGGATTGTTCGTTACGGAAGTTAGAAGCGATAAGAGGGAGATCGCGAATCACAAGGCCTTGAGCGTGGATTGAAGAAGATTCTTCGTCTTCGGAATTGGTTCCGGTATTGCCAATGTGAGGGTAAGTAAGAGTAACAATTTGTTGAGAATAGGAAGGATCAGTGAGGATTTCTTGGTACCCCGTCATCGAGGTGTTAAAAACGACTTCACCGACAGCAGAACCATCTGCGCCAATGGATTCACCGTGGAATACTGTCCCATCTTCTAGGACTAGCAGTGCTGACTTACTCAAGACAACCTCCGGAATAAAAATGCATTAAAATTGATTTAATTTGCAAATCTACCTTCCTGCAACACTCAAAAGTGCGTGTTTATGGAAATTAGACAAATTGGCGGTATTCTAATGACACTGGTCACAACTGTCAATACAGGCCTAAAAATAAATTTAGCATTTAGGGCAGTTAAAGCAAAAAACCATTTTAGACCTCCAAAAACCTACGTTTAGTTGCTCTTTCATGGGGAGATGATTAATGATTTGTGATTTCTATAGTTTGAAGATAATTTGAGATCACAGTTTTGTCCCCAAAAATTACGCAAACGTTGCACCACTCAACTTCACACCAACTTTTAACCACAACAGACAAAAAACACACCCAAGACCATAAAAACAACAATAAACTCAGGGTGAATATTAAGGTGTTGCACTGCTAGCACCCTAACCACTAACGACAAAAAACAAAAAGCGCCGGGCAAGCCCAGCGCATAATTATCTATTTATAAATCACAGCCAATTTCTAGCATTTAAGAAACTAAGCTAATAGCAGTTGTTATAGGTCATTGAGTCCCAACACATCTGTCATTGTGTAAAAGCCTGCAGGCTTCTGTTTTAGCCACACCGCAGCTTTAACCGCACCGTTGGCAAAAGTCATACGATCTGTTGCCTTATGGGTGATTTCAACGCGCTCACCGATGTCAGCAAACATAGCAGTATGCTCACCGATGATATCCCCAGCTCGAATCGTGGCGAAGCCAATTTCATCTTTGGTACGTTCACCAGTAATGCCCTCACGAGCATACACAGCAACATCACTGAGTTGATTACCCATTGCGCCGGCAATCGCCTCTCCCATACCAATTGCTGTACCTGAAGGAGCGTCTACTTTATGACGGTGGTGCGCTTCAACGATTTCGACATCACAGTAATCGCCCATTACTTTGGCGGCTTTTTCTAGCAGCTTAAATACCAGGTTCACACCGACTGAGTAGTTCGGTGCCATAACTACAGGCACTTGTTTGGCGATTTCATCGATCTTAGCTCGCTCTTCATCAGAAAAGCCCGTTGTACCAATCACAATGCTTTTGCCATGCTGACGGCACAGCTCTAGGTTAGCAAGCGTGCTCACTGGTGCGGTGAAATCAATGATCACATCGAACTGCTCAATTTGTTTGGCAAGATCATCCGTGACAACAACATCAAATTTACCTTCACCACACAGCTCACCCAAATCAACACCGACGAGTGACGACTCTGGGCGTTCAGATCCTGCTGCGACTGCTGCATTTTCATTGTTGTACGTTGCTTTGACTAGGTTGCGCCCCATACGGCCCGCTGCACCTGCAACTGCAATTCTTACCATTGCGCTGTTCTCCATTCTTTTCTAATCTGCGTCTTCGCAGTTATTCCAATCTGTCTCAATAAACTATCAACAATCGTCATCAGTGGCTAGAGCCTAAGCAAACTCTTTTATCACTCGCTCTAAAATCGGCACATTCGCTTCAGGGAAGGCATAATCAGCAAGATTCTCAACCGCGACCCACTCGCCTTGCTGACCTTCTTTGCCATAAGGTTGACCTTCAAATTGAGTCACCAAGATGAAATCAAACTTCAATGATTTATCTGGATAATCAAACTCCAGATGTTCAAACAACTGCTGCTCAGTAGTGGTAATACCGATCTCTTCTTCTAATTCACGTACCATCGCTTGCTCGATAGTTTCCCCCTGCTCTACTTTGCCACCAGGGAACTCCCAAAAACCACCTTTGTGCTTATCATCTGGGCGCTTAGTGATAAAAACTTGTGACTTATCTTGATTGAAGATGATTGCTGCTACGATGTGAATTCTTTTCATAAGATAATGTTCCTAAATAAAACGCTTAGATAATCTAGTCAGTGTCATCCTCAAGCAAGGAGGAACGACTGAGTTGGGGATCTCATACCACAACAATCCAAAGCCAAATCATCATGCGATGATTCCCTACTACGCTCATTCTTCGCTATAGGGAATGACGACTTTTCTTCTTATATCGAGATAACTAATTAAATTCGCATATAAAAAGAGCCGCCTAAGCGACTCTTCAATATTTATATAGCGATGCCTAATCAGTTAATCTGACCGTGACACTGCTTGTATTTTTTACCACTACCACATGGGCAAGGCTCGTTACGGCCAACTTTACGCTCTTCACGTACCATTGGCTGATGTGCGTCATCAGACTCTTCACGGTCAGAAAGTGGGTTTTCCGCTGCTGCATGCTGAGCTTGAGCACGACGTGCTGCTTCTTCAGCTTGAGCTTGACGCTGAGCTTCCATACGCTCAACTTCTTCTTGCTGTTGAACGCGCACCTTAGACAGGATAGTGATCACATCTGATTTCAGTGCATCAAGAAGACCTTCAAATAGTTCAAACGACTCACGCTTGTACTCTTGTTTCGGGTTCTTCTGTGCATAGCCACGTAGGTGGATACCCTGACGTAAGTGATCCATTGCCGCCAAGTGCTCTTTCCAAAGCGTATCTAGCGTTTGCAGCATCACTGACTTTTCGAAGTTACGCAGTACTTGCTCGCCAACTACGGTCTCTTTCTCTTTGTAAACAGCTACTGCTGTTTCAAGAATCTTTTCACGTAGCGCTTCTTCGTATAGCTTGTCGTCTTCTTCAAGCCACTGTTTAACTGGCGCATCAATATCGAAGTCATTCTTCAGACGATCTTGTAGACCTTCTACGTCCCACATATCTTCTAGAGATTGTGGTGGGATGTATTCATCAATTACAGCCGTCAGAACATCTGCACGGTTGTGTTCGATCATCTCACTGATGTCTTCAGCGCTCATTAACTCATCGCGCAGCTCGTAAACCACTTTACGTTGATCGTTAGCAACATCATCGTATTCAAGTAGCTGTTTACGAATATCGAAGTTACGACCTTCCACTTTACGTTGCGCTTTTTCGATTGAGCGAGATAGCATCTTAGATTCAATCGCTTCACCTTCTTCCATACCACTCTGGATTAGGCTCGCCATACGATCAGAAGTGAAGATACGTAGTAGTGAATCTTCCATCGATAGGTAGAAACGTGAAGAACCGGCATCACCCTGACGACCAGAACGACCACGTAGCTGGTTATCGATACGACGAGATTCGTGACGCTCAGTACCAATGATGTGTAGACCACCCGCTTCAAGCACTGCGTCGTGTACTTTCTTCCACTCTGCTTTGATTTCTGCAATTTGTTCTGGCGTAGGATCAGCTAATGCTTCAACCTTCGACTGCCAACTACCGCCTAACACGATATCGGTACCACGACCGGCCATGTTAGTTGCGATAGTCACCGCGCCTGGAGTACCTGCTCCGGCAACGATTTCTGCTTCTTTTTCGTGGAACTTAGCGTTAAGTACGTTGTGTTTAATTTTCGCTTTCTTCAGGGCATTTGAAAGAAGCTCAGATTTTTCGATAGACACGGTACCAACAAGGCTCGGCTGACCTTTTGCAACGCGCTCTTTGATATCTTCGATAATTGCGTTGAACTTGTCTGTTTCAGTACGATAAACCATATCTGGCATATCATCACGAATCATCGGCTTGTTCGTTGGAATAACCACCGTTTCTAGGCCGTAGATAGACTGGAACTCAAACGCTTCAGTATCTGCAGTACCTGTCATACCAGACAGTTTTTCGTATAAACGGAAGAAGTTCTGGAAAGTGATAGACGCTAGCGTCTGGTTCTCGTTCTGAATCTTAACGCCTTCTTTCGCCTCTACCGCTTGGTGAAGACCTTCAGACCAACGACGACCTGGCATCGTACGGCCAGTATGTTCATCAACGATAACCACTTCGCCATCTTCGTTAACGATATAGTCGACGTTCTTTTCAAATAGAACATGAGCACGAAGTGCCGCATTCACGTGGTGTAACAGACTAATGTTGGTTGGTGAATAAAGCGTATCACCTTCTTCCATCAGACCGTTTTTGATCATCAACTCTTCAACAAACTCTTGACCTGTTTCAGTCAGGTGAACTTGTTTAGATTTTTCATCGACAGTGTAGTGACCGTCGCCACGGTACTCTTCAGAATCTTCTTGGTCTTGCTTTTGTAGATGAGGAATCAAAGTATTGATTCGCGTGTATAGCTCAGAGCTATCCTCAGCAGGGCCTGAAATGATCAGTGGGGTACGTGCTTCATCGATTAGGATCGAGTCAACCTCATCGACGATAGCAAAGTAACGTTCACGCTGTACGCGGTCTTCCGCACGGAAAGCCATGTTGTCACGTAGGTAGTCAAAACCAAACTCGTTGTTTGTACCGTAAAGAATGTCCGCTTGGTACGCTTCTTTCTTTTCTTGAGGAGGCATGTTTGGCACGTTAATACCAACCGTCATACCTAAGAATTCGAATAGAATGCGGTTGGTTTCCGCATCACGCTTAGCTAGGTAGTCGTTCACGGTTACTACGTGAACCGCTCCTTTAAGCGCATTTAGGTAAGCTGGTAGCGTTGCAGTCAGTGTTTTACCTTCACCGGTACGCATTTCAGCAATTTGACCTGCGTTTAGTACCATGCCGCCGATAAGCTGCACGTCAAAGTGGCGCATGCCGTAAACACGCTTCGATGCTTCACGTACCGTCGCAAATGCTTCTGGCAGTAGCTTATCTAGCGTTTCACCTTGCTCTAAGCGCTGACGGAACTCGACCGTTTTAGCTTTCAATTCTTCATCAGAAAGTGCTTCAAAGGTCGGCTCGTAGTTATTAATTTCTTTTACAATCTTTCTCAGGCGGCGCAGTGTTCGGTCATTGCGACTGCCAAGTACCTTTGTCAGTAGCTTAGTTATCATTTGCTATGAATCTCTCTTTATTCAGATCGGGCCCGATCTACTTTTAATGCCTTCAGTCTCTAACAGTTTTGAACTAAGAATACTGAGATAAATCACTTTCCTCAGATATTGTGATGAGAACTATAGATTTCAAGGCTTGTGTGACTTTAAGTGGCGCTTAGTTTATGAAATTTTATCTCTAACGACCAATAACATCGTTATTTGTTTGAACCACTCTTTATTTTTTGTCGTTATATGAAGGAAGTTTACTCACATTATCGTTTTTTTGATGTCAGAGATTTCCCTATCTTCCCTGCATGTCATTCACTAGAATAGAAGTGTCCGTTTTATTTGAGGCAGATTATGAGAGACCACCGCCCGACTCTTGGTGATGACATTATTGCTGATTCGAGATTATCTCAACTTCAGCAACACGCTAAAGAGATCATGATGATCAACAGTGAATTAAAAGCGATCTTGCCGCGCGGAACGGAACAACATTGCCGAGTGGCAAACATACGTGATGGTCAATTGATCCTTGAAGTGGCAAGTGCCAGCATCAAAATGAAGATCGATTATGAGCGTTTAAATATCTTAAGCCAATTAAGATCAAAAGGCTTCGCCCGTTTGATCGCTGTCTCTATTCAGATCAATCCCGAACTATATCGAGTAGTAAAAGACAAAGCTGAGCCAAGTAAACCACGAGATCCTATTTCACAAACGGCAGCTCAGTATTTAGAGATGATTGCGTCAGGCGCTTCGCCAAAGGTGAAAGCCCGCTTAGAGAGTTTAGCTAAATTGGCGAAAAAACCTGACTAGCCCGATTCTACAGACATAAAAAAGCCAGACTTTCGTCTGGCTTTTTTCTAATTCTTGTTACGCTAAAACCATGCTTGGTTCAGCGAAAGCAACCGGAGATGTTGCTTCTTCTTCGAAGGTAACCCATTCCCAAGCTTCTTGATCAGCGAGTACTGAGCGAAGCAATTGGTTATTTAGGCCGTGACCCGATTTGAATGCACGGAATTCGCCGATGATTGGATAACCACACATGTAAAGATCACCAATCGCATCTAACACTTTGTGAGTTACGAATTCGTTTTCGAAACGTAGGCCTTCTTCGTTTAAGATGCGGTACTCATCTAAAACAATCGCGTTATCAAAGCTACCACCTAACACTAGGTTTTGTGACTGTAGATATTCGATATCACGCATGAAACCGAAAGTACGCGCACGTGAAATTTCTTTAACAAACCCTTGAGATGAGAAGTCGAACAGTAAGTGCTGTTCATCTGCATCGATCGCGGGGTGGTTAAACTCAATTTCGAAATCCATACGGAAACCGTTGAATGGTACAAACTCAGCCCACTTATCGCCATCTTCAAAGCGCACTGGCTTTTTGATACGAATAAAGCGCTTCGGTGAGTTTTGCTCTTCAATACCCGCTTGTTGTAGTAAGAATACAAATGGGCTGGCACTACCATCCATAATTGGAATTTCTGGTGCGTCAACTTCAACAACAATGTTGTCAATACCCATACCTGCAAGCGCAGCATTAAGGTGCTCTACCGTAGAGATACGCACACCAGCGTCGTTAACTAGTGCTGTACACAGCATAGTGTCACGAACAGATTCAGGGTCTGCAGGGAAATCTACCGGTGGATTTACGTCAGTACGACGGTACACGATACCTGTGTTTGCAGCTGCTGGGCGAAGAGTAAGCGTGACTTTACGACCAGAGTGGAGACCCACACCAGTTGTTTTCACCATTTCTTTCAGAGTACGTTGTCTGATCATCTGCTTGCCTCAGTAAATATGCTACAAATCACGGTCAATAAGCGATATTGACCGTGCATGCTACCACAAAATCGAACAGTGTCAAATTGTAGTGTTTTTAGTCAGCTTGACGACGTAAGAACGCTGGAATATCTAAGTAGCCTTCTTTCTCAGGTTTTGGTGCTGCACTTTGGCCTGCGCCTGAACCAGATGGTGTTGTCGTTGGCTGAGGAGTAACCTGAGGTTTCTCTTGCAAAGTTGGTGCCGGCTTCTCTTCCACTTTATTGACAGTCTGCGCTGCAGGTGCTGTCTGTGGTTGAGTTTGAGGCTGAGCAACTGGTGCTACTTTTGCCTTGCCGCCCGCAACTAGAGTAATGTCAGGTTTCTTCTCGTTACCAATACCTGTGGCTACAACTGTAACGCGGATTTCATCAGCCATATCTGGATCTAATGAAGTACCAATTACCACTGTTGCGTTGTCTGATGCGAATGCTTTAACTGTGTTACCAACAGTTTCAAACTCATCTAGACGCATATCTAGGCCAGCTGTGATGTTCACAAGCACACCACGTGCACCGGCAAGATCGATATCTTCTAGAAGTGGGCTTGAGATTGCCATCTCTGCCGCTTCTTCCGCACGATCTTCGCCTTTAGCAACGCCACTACCCATCATCGCATGACCCATTTCCGACATTACAGTCCGTACGTCCGCAAAGTCGACGTTAATCATGCCTGGGCGAGTAATCAGTTCCGCAATACCTTGTACCGCGTTCTTCAATACGTCATTCGCACTAGCAAAGGCTTCTAGTAGAGTAATTCCACGGCCAAGTACTTTAAGCAGCTTTTCATTTGGAATCGTAATTAGCGAGTCCACATGCTTAGAAAGCTCTTCAATACCTTGCTCAGCAAAAGCTAAACGCTTTTTACCTTCAAAGCTAAATGGCTTAGTTACTACAGCAACAGTCAGAATACCGAGTTCTTTCGCTACTTCTGCAATTACCGGAGCTGCACCTGTACCTGTACCACCGCCCATACCAGCTGCGATAAATACCATATCGGCACCGTTGAGCTCTTCTTTAATACGATCTCGATCTTCGAGAGCTGCGTCACGTCCTACTTGAGGGTTCGCACCAGCACCTAGACCTTTAGTCATATCACCGCCAATCTGAATAACACTATTCACACTGGTTTTACGAAGTGCCTGAGCATCAGTGTTAATACTAATAAACTCAACACCTTCGATGGACTCACGCACCATGTGTTCAACGGCGTTACCACCACCGCCACCAACTCCAACGACTTTGATTACCGCGTCGTCAGACATTTCCATCATCGGTTCAAACATGTGTTATCTCCGTTTTTCCTGCTGCTCAGGTTAAAACTCTTTTTGTATCCAATTACGCACGCGATCAAATAAACTTGTTACTGAAGGACGAGAAGGCTCGTTGTATTCAGTATCATCACTTATCTGGGCATCTCTTGCATAATGAAGTAGACCAACAGCCGTCGAATGATACGGCTCTTTTACGTAATCTGTTAAGCCGCTTACCTCTAGAGGTTTGCCAACTCTAACTTGGTTGCGGAATACTCGTTCCGCACATTCTACCACACCGTCAATTTGTGCCGCTCCACCAGTGAGCACCACACCTGCCGCTAGGTGGTGTTTGATACCTTCCTCGCGCAGTTTTTCTTGAACGTTGTCGATAGTCTGGTTAACTAGTCCCATGAGCTCAGTATAACGTGGCTCAATTACTTCAGACAGAGTCTGCCTTTGTAAACTGCGTGATGGACGACCACCAACGCTTGGAACATTAACCGTGTCATCTTTACTGACTAGCTCACTAAGAGCACAGCCATATTTCACTTTAATTTCTTCCGCATCGCTCACTGGCGTACCGAAAGCAAAAGCGATATCACTGGTCACAGCGTTACCCGCGTACGAGAACACCTCAGTATGACGTAGTGCGCCACCAGTCCAAATAGACACGTCCATTGTACCAGCACCGATATCAACTACACATACGCCCAGTTCACGCTCGTCTTCTGTAATAACCGCATTACTTGCCGCTAATCCAGAATAAACAAGGTGCTCAACTTTAAGGCCGCAGCGTTCTACTGCCTTAATGATATTTCGTGCCATATCGTTATGACAAGAAATAAGGTGAACACTAACTTCCATTCGCACTCCTGATAAACCTAGCGGGTTTTTGATCCCTTCTTGGTAATCAATCGTAAATTCCTGAGGAATTACGTGGAGAATGCGTTGCTCGTCACCAATTTTAATCGATTTTGCCGTATGAATAGCACGGTCCATATCCTCTTGAGACACTTCCTCATCAGATATCGTTCCCATGCCTTTTTCAATACGGCTGGCAATGTGTCGCCCTGAAAGCGAAATGAACACATTACTGATCTGGCACTCAGCCATCAGTTCTGCCTGGTCGACAGCACGCTGAACCGATTTCACTACCGATTCAAGGTCATTTACACCACCTTTGTCCATCCCGCGGGAAGGACTGCTGCCTGCGCCAATAATATTGATTTGACCATCAGGCAATACTTCGCCTACCAGAGCTGATACGGTAGCAGTGCCTATATCAAGACCAACAATAATGTTGTCATCAGCGGTCTTAGTCATCTGTATTCTCTTGTTCTAACTCTTGCTCAGGGAACCATCCAATAGAGGCTCCCGTATCATACCTGAGGTCAATGTAGCTAACCCTTTCAGCGTCGCTACCCAAATTCTTGTAAAGCGAGATAAAGCGCTCAATGCGCTCTTCTAAAGATTCTTTACCTAGTTCTAAGCGAATTCCGTTATCCAGAATAATTTGCCAAGCCCTACGCTCATTGAGAACCAGAGAAGTTATCGTTAAATGCAGAGCTTCAAACTTTGGACTAATATCTCGCCATACTTGCAGTACTTCACTACTTGTATCAAGCGGTCCGTATAGTTTTACACGATCTTCATCCAGTTGACCGATATCACCGTCGAAAACTTGACCGAAATCGTTCAACAGAGCATTTCCATTCCAGATTGCTTCTGCGTGATGTTCTGTCAAAACAACTTTCACGGTATCAGGCCACTGTTTACGAATTGAGGCATGAGAAACCCAAGGGATTGATTCTGCCATACTTTGCAGTACGTTAATGTCCTGAGACATGAATGTTCCGACATGCTCTAACTGAGCAAACGCTCGTTGAACGTCTCGCGCGGTAACATAATGCAGTTCGCCCTGAAGTACGATTTTTGATAGCGGAAGACGTTGGTCATCCCACATCCAAGAAACCGTCGAGTAGAGGAGAGAGCCTATTAACAACAAGACCACTAGCAAGAAACTGCCTCCGAGGGCATGTTGTTTCACTAGTGGCGCAGAGGTTAAACGACGGCCTTCATTAAAAGCACTTTTAATCAAAGTCCATAGTCCTTGCTATTAGCTCGCTTATCTTTCCCTAACCCAATTCGTATATAGAGACTAAAGCACCTACTTTAACCTTCGGATTATACTGGGGTCAAAGAAAGTATCAAACATTGAAAGTGAGAAATTGCTACTTTAAATGTAATAAGTGCAGCAAATACTTAAAATTCGATGTTTTTGATTAAGCTTGGCTCATCTTATCGATATTTAACTCAAAAGCAGCGAGTTGTTTAGCGACTTTACCAACATCACCAGCGCCTTGAGTTAGTACTAAGTCACCATCTTGTAAAACATTAGCGAGAACTGCAGGTAACGCCTTGCTTTCCGGTACAAAAATCGGATCCAGCTTACCACGACTGCGAATAGTCCTACATAATGCTCGCCCATCAGCACCAGCGATCGGTTTTTCACCTGCAGAATATACATCTAGCATGATCAATACGTCGACTTGCTCAAGTACGTTGGCAAAATCATCGTAGAGATCGCGTGTACGGCTATAACGGTGAGGTTGGAAAATCATTACTAAACGCTTATCCTCCCAGCCATTTCGTGCTGCCTGAATCGTCACATCAACCTCAGTTGGGTGATGACCATAATCGTCCACCAGCATCGCTTGACCATTACCCGTATCAAACTCACCAAGGTGGTCAAAACGGCGCCCCGTTCCTTGCGTACCTGCCATCGCACTCAAGATTGCTTCATCGGCAATGTCATCTTCTGTCGCTACCGCAATGGCTGCTGAGGCGTTCAATGCGTTGTGACGACCAGGAATATTAAGCGTGATGTCGAGGTCTGCCTTACCTTGTCGAATCACGGTAAACTTACCTTGTTGGCCATCTTGACGGTAATTTGCAATACGTACATCTGCATCATCAGAGAAACCATAGGTGATCACCTGACGGCTAATCTTTGGAATTAATTCGCGAACAACAGGATCATCAACACAAACAATCGCTTGACCATAAAAAGGTAAGTTGTGCAGAAAATCGATAAAAGTCTGCTTAAGCGTCTCAAAGTCACCACCGTACGTGTCCATATGGTCCGCTTCGATATTGGTGACAATACTTACCATTGGCTGAAGGTGAAGAAATGAAGCGTCGCTTTCATCCGCCTCTGCGATCAAGATTCGGCTAGAGCCTAAGCGCGCATTAGTACCGGCACTTTTAACCAAACCACCGTTGACGAAAGTTGGATCTAGGCCTGCTTCTGAATAAATTTGAGTAACCAAAGCGGTTGTTGTGGTTTTACCGTGAGTACCTGCAACGGCAATACCGTGGCGGAACCTCATCAGTTCAGCCAACATTTCTGCACGACGAACAACTGGAATGCGCGCAGAACGGGCGGCAATGATTTCAGGGTTCTCTTCATTGATCGCCGTCGATACCACGACCACACTCGCTTTAGCGACATTTTCTTCAGCATGGCCGATGTAGATGGTCGCACCTTTGTCGGCAAGTCGCTCAGTCACTGGGTTCTCAGCAATATCAGAGCCTGAGATTTGGTACCCTTCGTTGAGTAGCACTTCGGCAATGCCACTCATGCCTGCACCACCAATACCAATGAAGTGAATGCATTTAACTCGGCGCATCTCAGGCACCATCGCTCGAATTTGAGCTAAATTTTGAGTATGTTGAACTGTCATGAATCTTCTCGTTATTTCGTCAATGCGATAATGGCTTCGGCTACCACTTTATCTGCATCTAACTTCGCAGCCGCTTTCGCTTTCGTTGCCATGGTCATTAGGGTTTCACGATCCATAGTCTGAATCTCAGAAACCAACTTATCCACGGTCAGCTCCGGCTGCTCTATCATTTTTGCTGCACCGCACTCAACCAAATGGTCAGCGTTCAGTGCTTGTTGTCTGTCTTTGTGCATAAATGGGATAAAAATAGCCCCAACACCTGCCGCTGATACCTCTGACACCGTCAAAGCACCTGAGCGACATACCAGTAAATCAGCCCATGTGTACGCTTCTGCAACATCATCAATAAACTCTGTTACTTGCGCATTACTCACTTGATGCTGCTGATACGCTCGCTCAACGTCTTGTTGGCTATTCTTACCCGCTTGATGGCGAATCTCATACCCTTCACCCAATTTGGCCATCGCCTCTGGTAGAGTCTGATTAAGGATGCGAGCGCCTTGGCTTCCGCCCATCACTAGGATGCGAATGTTTCCATTGCGCTGCGCCATTCTCTGCTGAGGAGCGTCAATCGCGACTACATCTTCACGCACTGGGTTGCCCACCACTGGTGCGGTTGGGAAAGCGCCAGGGAAGGCCTGAAAAACCTTCTTCGCTATCTTTGATAGCCACTGGTTGGTTAACCCTGCCACCGCATTTTGCTCATGCAGTACCACTGGGATACCCAGTAACCAAGCAGCAATTCCGCCCGGTCCACTGACATAACCACCCATGCCAAGCACAGCATCAGGTTGCCAGCGTTTCATGTGCGCCTTAGCTTGCAGAATAGCGTTAATGATTTGAAATGGTGCTTTAATTAGCCGGCCAATACCTTGACCTCGTAGACCTTTTACTTTGATAAAGTCGATTTCAATACCATGTTTAGGTACTAAATCTGCTTCCATACGATCCGCGGTTCCTAACCAGCGAATCTCCCAACCTTGTGATTGTAACTGTTTAGCAACTGCAAGCCCGGGGAAAACGTGACCGCCGGTACCACCCGCCATCACCATTAATTTTTTATTCTTTTTCATCATTTTCTAACTGTTGTTCATGCTTAGCTGCAGCGACCAAGCGACACTCATGATCGATGCGCAGTAGGATAGAGACCGCTACTGCCATGACGATCAAGCTCGAACCACCATAGCTGATCAGTGGTAAAGTCAGACCTTTCGTTGGCACCATTCCGGCTGCCGCCCCGACATTGACCAATGTTTGGAAAGCAAACCAAATACCAATACCAAAGGCGAGATAGCCACCAAATAGCTGCTCATTGTCGAACGCCTTCCGGCCAATATATATCGCTTTAAGCACCAAACTAAAAATCAGTAGCAATACTAGGACTACACCCACAAAACCGAGCTCTTCTGCCAATACGGCAAAGACAAAGTCAGTGTGCGCTTCCGGAAGGTATTCTAGCTTTTGAATCGAGTTGCCTAGACCTTGACCAAACCATTCACCGCGACCAAATGCCATCAAAGATTGCGTCAACTGATAACCACTACCAAACGGGTCTTCCCAAGGGTCAAGGAAAGAAGTCACGCGGCGCATACGGTAAGGTTCAATATAGATAAGGGTTGCCACAGACATCAAACCAACCACCATTAAGGCAAGGAATTGAGTCAGCTTTGCACCAGCAATAAATAGCATCCCAAACAAGGTCACTAACATTACCACGACCGTACCTAAGTCGGGCTGGAGAAGAAGTAAGCTTGCTAAAGTGGCAAATACGATAATCGGTTTGATAAAGCCGCCAAAGAAACTTGAGCGGACCTCTTCACTTTTACGTACAAGATAACCTGACATAAAAATAAATAGCGACAATTTCGCCACTTCGGCTGGCTGAAGGTTAAACAGGCCAAGCGGTATCCAGCGTGATGCACCGTTAACCGATTTACCCGCAACGAGCACAACAACCAGTAAACCAATCGAGATCAGCAGCAGCCACGTACTGTATTGCAGCCAGCGCTTCATCGGTACTTGCAAAATAACCGACGAGGCGATGATGGCAAGCACGAGAAAAATCGCGTGACGGAACATAAAGTGAAACGGCTGATCAGTAAGACGAGAACTGATAGGGAACGAGGCTGAAGTCACCATGACCAACCCAGTAAGCATCAAACCAAGGGATATCCATACCAACTGACGGTCATACAAAGCCTCTGGTGAGGCTGTGGTCACCCAACGCTTAATACTGCTAAAAACATCTCGAATCTGCATAGTGCCCTAACAATTAAGAGTAGATTTTTGCTAGCTCAGTGAATGCATCACCACGGGCCATAAAGTTATTGAACTGATCAAAACTGGCACAGGCTGGTGACAACAACACCATGTCACCAGATTCAACCTGAGGTGCAAGCCACTCAACAATCTCTTGCATCGAGGTAAATGACTTAGCACTAGGATGCAGTGGCACAAACTCGTTACCATCTTCACCAAAGCAGCACAACTGGACATTTAACGAACTCAACACCGGCTTGAGCTCCGAGAAATCCGCCCCTTTACCAACCCCACCGACTAGCAGGTATAATTTGCCAGCTAACTCTAACCCTGCCAGCGCCGCTAATGTACTTGCGACATTGGTTGCTTTAGAGTCATTGACCCACTTAACGCCATGATTATCAGCAACCACTTGGCATCGATGTGTCAAACCATTGTAAGATTTAAGGGCATCAAGACCGGAAGTAATATCGACGCCTGACTCTGTAAGCAGAGCCAGAACAACCAATGCATTGGCAACATTGTGTCGACCAACCAGTGAAAGCGCTTGAGTTGGGCATAACTTGCGATCGGCAATGGCTAAATACTCAACGTCCCCTTCAGTGACTAAGTGGTAACGAGTCTGCTCTACTAAGCTGAACTCAACCACATTACGGTCATCATCTGGGTAAGTTTGTGTATCATCGGCATTCACCACGCAAGTTTTTGCCTGTTGGAAAATACGCAATTTCGCCTGACGGTAATCACTCATCCCGTCATAGCGATCCATATGGTCTTCTGAGAGGTTTAAAAACGTCGCTGCGGCAGGCTTTAATGACGAGGTAGTTTCAAGCTGGAAGCTTGAGAGCTCAAGCACATACAAGTCAGCGTCAAGCTGAAGAAGATCAAGTGCAGGCACGCCAATATTGCCGCCGACACCAACCTTCAGGCCGGATGCTTTAGCCACACAGCCAGTCCAATCAGTAACGGTACTTTTGCCATTTGAGCCAGTAATCGCAATGACAGGTTTATCGACCTGCCAAGCAAATAACTCAATATCACCCACAACAGGAATACCAGCTTGGAGAACTTGTTGAATCTCTGGCGTTGCTAAAGCAATGCCGGGGTTGGCAACCACAAGGTCAGCCTCAAGCAACCAGTTGAGATTCCAACTGCCTGAGTGAAGCGCAACGTCTTCAGTTAACTCTTCGCTCCCCGGAGGACACTGACGAGTATCGATAACACGAACTTGTAGCGTTTTTGGTAGAGATTGTAAGTGTTTAACCACTGACAGACCGGTAATACCCAGCCCTACAACCACCACCTTTTCAACATTTTTCCAGCGTTCCATTGTCATGGGTGTGATTTCCTTATCGAACTTTCAGTGTTGCTAGACCAACAAGCACAAGAACAATAGAGATGATCCAGAAGCGTACAATTACACGTGGCTCTGGCCAGCCTTTTAATTCGTAATGGTGGTGAATTGGTGCCATACGGAAGATACGTTGACCACGCAATTTATAAGAACCCACCTGTAGGATCACCGACAAGGTTTCCATAACAAAAACGCCACCCATGATCACCAGTACAAACTCTTGGCGCACTAGAACAGCAATCGTGCCCAGTGCACCACCCAGTGCTAAAGAGCCCACATCGCCCATAAATACTTGCGCTGGGTAAGTGTTAAACCATAGGAAACCTAACCCGGCCCCGACAATGGCAGTACAGACGACAACTAATTCAGATGCTTGAGGAATATATGGGATATGCAGGTAGTTCGCGAATTGAACGTTACCCGTTGCCCAAGCAATCGCGGCAAAGCCCGCTGAAACCAGTACCGTTGGCATAATAGCCAGACCATCTAAACCATCGGTCAGGTTCACCGCATTACTGGTGCCAACAATCACGAAGTAAGTGAGGACAATATAGAGCAAACCTAGCTGAGGCATGATGTCTTTGAAAAATGGCACGACAAGCTGAGTTGCAGCAGTATCTTTACCGTGAGCATACAGTGCGAATGCCACTACCAAAGCAATTGAGGATTGCCAAAAGTACTTCCAACGTGCAATTAAGCCATCGGTGTTCTTACGCACAACTTTACGGTAATCGTCGACAAAACCGACCGCACCGTAGCCCAGCAGTACCGCAAGTACCGCCCAAACATAAGGATTGGATAAATCCGTCCAAAGTAAAACCGTGGTTACAATCGCGGTTAGGATCATGATCCCGCCCATGGTTGGGGTGCCGCGTTTGCTAAAATGGGACTCTGGTCCTTCGTTACGAACTACCTGACCAATTTGCAGTAACTGCAGACGACGGATCATAATCGGTCCCATCCACAACGAGATACCAAGTGCAGTTAAAACACTGACAATCGCTCGAAAAGATAGGTATTCGAATAAACGGAAGAATGAAAAATATGGCTGTAGCAGCTCCGCGAGCCAAATAATCATGTGTACATCTCCTTGACAGCAGCGGCAACTTTGCTCATTCCAGCACTATTCGCCCCTTTAACCAATAAGGTTTGAGGCTCTAGGTGCTGTTCTATCTGCTGTTTAATAAAATCAATCATGCTCTGATGGTCTTCAAAATGACGACCACCACACTCTTCACTGATCGCTTTCGCGTCAGCGCCAAATGTAAGCACATATTCAAATTTGAATGGGGCAGCATGTTGTCCGACTTGACGGTGAAGTGCAAGACTTTCATCGCCTAACTCAGCCATATTACCTAAAATTAACCAACGCACGCCTTTAAAGCCTGCAAGTAAATCTGCGGCAGCCTTCATCGCAGGAACGCTGGCATTGTAGCTGTCATCAATTAACTTAATTTGCTGATTAAGTTCGATCAGTTCAACTCGCCCCTTCACTTTATTGAGTGAAGCAAGGCCCGATTGAATCATCTCTAGGCTTGCTCCTAGCTCTAACGCTAAAGCGGTAGCCGCAAGTGCATTGGCTACATTATGTTGGCCAATGATGCCGAGCGTTACTTTAATCTCACCTTGTGGCGTTTTTAGCACAAAGCTCGCTTCCCCAATCTCATTCAGTGAGATATCCGAGGCAGTAAAATCAGCACTGGAATCTGTCAAAGAGAAAGTTTTCACTAGCTTATCTGCCAGAACTTCTTGCCAGTAGTCACCACCATTACTATCTAGGTTAACAATCGCAACTGAGCCTGCTTTTAGGCCTTGGTAGATTTCACCTTTAGCCTGTTTCACCCCATCCATCGAGCCAAAGCCTTCTAGGTGAGCAGCCGCTACGTTGTTAACCAAAGCAACATCAGGTTGAACCAATCGAGTAGTATAGGCGATTTCACCAATATGGTTGGCACCCAACTCAATAACCGCAACGTCATCTTCAGGTGTAGAGCGCAATAGAGTTAGCGGTACGCCAATCTCGTTGTTAAAGTTGCCAGCAGTAAATAGCACCTGGCCTTTTTGTTCCATGATGCTTGCGATCATCTCTTTAACCGTGGTTTTGCCACAGCTACCGGTGATCGCCACGGTTGGAGTCAAACATGTCTGATGAACTAAAGCACCTAATTGACCAAGCGCCAATTTGGTATCTTTAACCACAAGCTGCGGCACATCGCCACTGACAGGCTTACTGACTAACAGTGCACCAGCACCTGAATCAACAGCTTGGTGAGTAAAGTGGTGCGCATCAAATCGTTCGCCAACTAGTGCGACAAACAGAGCACCTTGCTCAATGTTACGCGTATCCGTTGAGACTGAATTGATCACCCTATCATTGCCGATAAGCTCGGCATCTAATGCTTCAGCAATTTGGCTTAACATTAATGAAATCATGCTTGTTGCTCCAGCAGTTGTATCGCAGACTCACGATCTGAGTAATGAATCGTTTCGTGCGCCATTACTTGGTAGTCTTCATGCCCTTTACCCGCCAATAAGATAATGTCATCTGCATGGCTATTGGCTAGGGCGAATTGAAGTGCGTCGAAACGGCTGTGTTCAACAACGGCAGTATCGGGTTGGTTCATACCAACAAGCATATCTTTAACGATCTCAGCTGGCGACTCACTACGTGGGTTATCGTCAGTTAAAATCACTCGATCAGCTAAACGTTCACCGATTGCAGCCATCATTGGGCGCTTACCTGTATCACGATCGCCACCACAACCAAAAATAGCCCACAATTGTCCTTGGCAATGAACTCGCAATGCATTAAGTGCTTTCTCAAGCGCATCCGGTGTATGTGCGTAGTCGACCACGACTTTGGCTTTGTTCTCTGCAGTAAAGAGTTCCATACGGCCCAAGACTGGCTTCAAAGAGCTCGCTGTCTCGAGCAGCAGTTGCTTATCGATACCTAACGCCAATAAGGTCGTCATCGCGAGTAACACATTGCTGGCATTGAATTCACCGATAAGTGGCACAACGCAGTCACCCGCGCCAAACATGCCATCAATTGACAATGAAATTCCCGACTCTGAGTAGGCAACGCTTTTCGCCCACACAGCACGTTCGATTGCTGTCGGTTTGAGGGAAACAGCAATCGCGTTATCTAAACGCTCTACCCAACGACTACCCACTTGGTCATCAATATTGATGACCGCGTTGTGACAATTGTGCTCACTGAACAAACTGAACTTAGCTTCGGCGTACTCTTCCATCGTACCGTGATAATCGAGATGATCACGACTCAAGTTTGAAAAGACGCCAACAGCGAAATCGAGAGCTTTTACGCGGCCTTGAACAAGACCATGAGAAGAGACTTCCAGAGCAGTAAATTGAGCAGACTGTTGCTCTAGTTGATGCAGCGTCTGTTGAATCTCAATTGCGTTACCAGTGGTATTGGCGGCAGGTTGTAAGTCGTCTAAAAAACCATTGCCTGTCGTACCCATCACCGCGGCTTTCTTGCCAATAAGCTCGAGCCATTGGGCGATCAACTGAGTGATAGTGGTTTTGCCATTGGTACCTGTAACACCAATGATTTGGTGTTCATGTAAAGGGTATAAACGACTTGCAAGTGCAGATAGGTGAGTACCTAACTGAGCAATATAGATCACTGGAATCGTATCGATATATTCGATTGTACCAGCTAGATGTTGTTCACAGGACTCAGCGATAACTGCATTGGCACCGAGTTCTATCGCCGAGGCGATAAAACGACGTCCGTCAACAGCGTGCCCTTTAACCGCAACAAAAGTCGTTCCATTTGTCACTTTACGACTATCAAGTTCAAGGTGTTGAACAGCAATATTCGCGCTCTTATCTGCAGAGATATTCTGCCATGGAGAAAGCAACGCTGCTAAGGTCAGTTCCTTGGACATAGTAAACTCACTTAATCTTGTTTGAATCGATTTTCATCAGGCGCTACATTTAAGATCTGTAGCGTACCTTTCAATATTTCTGAAAACACAGGCCCCGCCACTGAACCACCGTAGTAGTTGTCACCTTGTGGTTCATTAACCACCACAACCAGTGCCACTCTAGGGTCACTCGCTGGGGCGACACCAGCCGTGTAAGCAAAGTACTCATCACCATAACCACCCGCAATCGCTTTACGCGAGGTACCGGTTTTCGCTGCGACTCGATAGCCAGGCACGGCGGCCTTGGTTGCGGTACCTCCGGGCTGAGTCACGGTTTCAAGCATATCAAGTACTTTACGTGCGGTATCGTGATCGATCACTTGCTTAGCTAAGTTCTGCTGATTGTTTTCGATAATGTGAATCGGTTGGTACTCGCCCAAGTTACCTAATGTCGCATAGGCATGAGCAAGTTGAAGCGGAGTTATGGTCAGACCATAGCCAAATGCAAGCGTGGCAATCTCAAATTTTGACCAGCGGCGGCGGTTAGGGAAAATACCTTGAGTTTCACCAATAAGGTTCAAACCTGACACCTCACCGAAACCTACCGAACTGTACATACCCAATAGCGCTTCCAATGGCATATCTAGCGCTAATTTTGCCACACCGATGTTACTCGACTTTTTCAAGATCGTAGTCAGGTCTGCTTTACCGACCTTGGACGTATCACGTACACGACTACCACCTATCTGCATAATGCCGTTGCCGGTATCAATGATGGTACTGTCATCGGCTACGCCATTTTCCAATGCCGCTAACACAACAAAAGGTTTAACCGTCGAGCCCGGTTCAAACGCATCGGTAATAACACGGTTACGCATTTTTGCTGACTGAAGATCGGAGCGGTTATTTGGATTATACGAAGGCGCATTAACCATCGCTAATACCGCGCCAGTTTTCACATCCAAAATCACAGCAGATCCTGAAGTGGCACGGAAGTCAGCCACTGCCTGTTTAATCGCACGATAAGCAATCGCTTGGATGCGCTGATCGATAGTCAGCTCAAGCGGTTTGCCTTCTTCTCGCTCTTCTAAAGAGATGTTTTCAACCACACGGCCATAACGGTCTTTACGAATGATACGTTTACCCGCCTCACCCGTTAACCACTTATCATAGCTACGCTCAACGCCTTCCAGACCATGACCATCAATACCTGTCACCCCAACTAAATGGGCACTAACTTCACCAGCTGGGTAGTAACGTCTTGATTCAGCTTTTAAGCCAACCCCAGCTAACTTGAGCTCTCGGATATAGTGGGCCATTGCTGGGCTAACCTGACGCTGTAGATAGATAAAACGCTTGCTCTTGTTGCGCTTAATCTTGTCGACCATGCCTTGACGTTTAAGCCCTAATACATCGGCAAGCGCGTACCAGCGATTAATATCTTCAAGGCCACCTTCTTTAAAAATAGTGGCAGGATCGGCCCATACTGCTTCAACAGGGACACTCACAGCTAAAGGCTCGCCGTTACGGTCAGAGATAATCCCTCGCGCCGAGTGCAAAGTCTTAGCGCGAATCGATCGCATATCACCCTGTTTAATCAGGTTATCAGGCTCAATAATTTGAATATAAGCAATACGACCGCACAACGCAGCAAACGCGCAGAACACAAAGAAAAGAACAAGATAGAAACGCCAACGAATAAGAGTCGCTGGCTGATCGTCTGATTTAGCTTCTGCTGGTTTTACTTTTTTGCTCATGGGAGATTAATGATGACTTCTTTGTCTGAGTCTGGACGTTTCATATCCAGTTCTTTTTTGGCAACCGCCTGAACTCGGCTATGCTCAGCCAAAGCGGTCTCTTCTAATAATAAGTTACGCCACTCGTTATCCAAACGCTCGCGCTCAACCATTGCTTGGTCTTTTTCAGTGATCGCCTGACGAGTGTGGTGAGTCGTAAATACGACCCCCATTGCACTAGCAAAAATCAGTACAAGCAATACAAGTGGTACGCGCCCAACACCGAGAAGGTCGAGCGCTATCAATTTAGCAAGGTTTGGCGATGACTTACTCATTTCTGATTAAAGTTTCTCAGCAATACGAAGAACAGAACTGCGCGATCGAGTGTTCTCTTCAACTTCTTGTTTCGATGGTTTGATTGCTTTACCGACCGGCTTTAGATTTGCACTACCAAGGGCTTTGATCTGATCTTCTGTCATTGGGATGCCGTGAGGCACTTCAGGACCTTTACTCTCTTTGCGGATAAAGCGTTTCACCATACGGTCTTCCAACGAGTGGAAACTGATCACAGATAAACGACCTTCAGGAGCTAAAATGCTCGCCGCGCCTTTTAATGCTGTATCGATCTCTTCCAGTTCACTATTGATGTAAATACGGAAAGCTTGGAAAGAACGTGTTGCTGGGTGCTTTTTCTCTTTAAAACTTTTTGGCGCAGCATCTGAAATTAACTTCGCCAATTGACCAGTGCGTGTCATTGGTTCGTTTTCTTCATTTTCACGGTAAGCGACAATAGCTTTAGCAATTCGACGGGCGTGTTTGTCTTCACCAAACTCACGAATAACCCAAGTAATGTCATCAAGGTCTGCTTCCATCAACCACTGAGAAACTGGGATACCGGATGTCGGGTCCATACGCATATCTAGTGGACCATCTTTCATAAAACTAAATCCACGCTCAGCATCATCTAGCTGGGGAGACGACACACCGAGATCCAGCAATACACCATCAACTTTACCGACAAGGTCATACTCTGCCGCATATTGTGCCATACCAGAAAAAGGGCCATGGATAATTGTAAAGCGAGGGTCATCGATTTTACCCGCTTCTGCGATCGCTTGCGGGTCACGGTCGATACTGTAAAGACGACCGTTGTCACCTAATTTAGATAGAATCGTGCGGCTATGACCACCACGACCGAATGTTCCGTCTATATAGATACCATCCGGTTTAATTGCTAAACCATCGATAGATTCATGTAAAAGTACGGATATGTGTTTAAATGCTTCGGTCATAGTTATCTCATGTAGCTGACGCATTGATGAATTCTGACTCTCCAGTGTACTGATTTAGCGGCTTATCGCCACCTCTAGCGTGAGAGAACACGTGATTTTGCGTCAAGTTTAATCGTTAGAAAATAAATTAGGTCAATTAAAAGCAAAAAACCCATCATAACAATAAAGTTACGATGGGTCTCGAATAGGTGGAGCCGACACATAAGCCGGGTTCTGTTCCGCTTGCGCGGCGGTAGCCATTCGTCTAGGCCAGCAATCACTCACTGGCTCGAGCAACCTACCCGCCTCCTTACGCGAGCAACGCAATGTGGAGGCCTATTTGGTCTTGCTTCAGGTGGAGTTTACCCTGCTACGAACTATTACTAGTCGTCCGGTGCGCTCTTACCGCACCCTTTCACCCTTACCTGTTCCCTTACGGGCCATCGGCGGTCTTCTCTCTGCTGCACTTGTCGTGGGCTTGCGCCCCCCAGGCGTTACCTGGCACCTTGCTCTATGAAGCCCGGACTTTCCTCCCCTCTGTCAGTCTCCCGAAGGACGTCAACGTCAGTCTCCTAAAAGGACCTCAACGTCAGTCTCCCGAAGGACATCAACAAAGCAGCGACTACCCAGTCAGCTCCGAGGGCGGATTGTATAGAGTTATCAGGTAAGTGTCTAGCGAGATCACAGATATGATGCAATGAGGCGGTTAAGTGGGCAAAAAGCACACAGTTAATTATCAATAAATGATCATTTTATAGAAAAACCAAGGAGTGAGTAGGGAATCTCTAATCCAAATAGAGATCCCCAGCTCGCTCGTTCCTCACTCTTGAGGATGACGATATAAAGTGACAAGTAGCGATCAAACTCGATTGTCATTTCCTCGAGCTGCTTAGTCCAAATTCTCCAATCCCCACTTGTACAGGGCGTTCTTTTTCAGATTGTAGATCTCTGCTGTCATTGCCGCGGCTTTTTTCAGTGGCAGCTCTTTGGTTAAAATAGTTAAAGTGCGCGTCACTTCCTCAGGCAAAGTATCGTCCACTTCCGCGCGATAACCATGAATCAGTAAGGCCATTTCGCCACGTTGCTGGTTGGAATCTGACTTCACCCACTCGATCAATTCGCCAAGCGGCATCCCTTGAATGGTTTCAAACGTTTTGGTTAGCTCACGAGCAAGGACGACTTCACGCTCTGCACCAAGAATCTCTAACATGTCATCCAGCGAGTCTAGAATGCGGTGAGGTGACTCGTAAAAGACACAAGTACGCTCTACCTTCGCAATTTCTAGAAACTTATCTTTACGACCTTTGCTTTTCGCAGGAAGAAAGCCTTCAAAGCTAAAGCGATCTGATGGCAAGCCTGACGCACTCAGCGCAGTGATCACCGCACATGCACCTGGCAATGGGACAACTTTGACGCCTGCTTGACGACATTGATTGACAAGATGGTATCCTGGATCACTTATTAATGGGGTCCCTGCGTCAGAAACGAGTGCAATTGAGTGCCCCGCTAACAATTTGTCGACTAGCACTTGCGCTTTTTGTTGTTCATTATGATCATGAAGAGCAAAAGTTTTAGTCTGAATACAGAAGTGAGACAACAACTTACCTGTATGTCGTGTATCTTCAGCGGCAATAAGATCGACTGTAGATAGAACTTCTATCGCTCGTTGAGTAATATCACCTAAATTGCCAATTGGCGTAGGTACGATATAGAGAGTTGGAACCTCTGTTGGTAAGGTTTTGTTATCTGTCATTTGTTTACCATCACTTCAACGATTAATATAGACACAATTTTATACGGAATTAGTAAAGAACTCATGGCCAAGAATAACCACAAGCGTCTCAGTGTAACACGCTTATTGACTCCTGTAGCACTCGCTGTCGCATTGGCGGCGTGTTCTTCTGCTCCTAAAACACCGCAAAGCGTCGATATTACTTTAGATCCAAACCAACCGACTCAGACCTATTTGATGCGAGCGGACAGCAGCACAGGTAGTTTGCAAAATGATTGGTTGGTAATGGCGTTGAAAGCTGCGGTAGATAACGGTGATGTCGCTCAAGCAGAGTTACTCATCAAACGTCTTGCTCGCCAGTCGCTTAGTGACATGCAACAAGCAGAGTGGCAACTTGCTCGTGCTGAATTACTGATCGCACAAGAAAAGCCGCAAGATGCACTAGCTCAACTCAATTTCCGCCCATCATGGCAGTTGGCTAATGACCAGTGGCAAAACTACCATCAGCTGCGCGCTTCGTTGTTTGCTGCACAAGGCGATAACTACAACGCAACCAAAGAGCTCTCTTTGGGCAGTCAATATGCATCAGAGCAAGAACAGCCAAAGCTGGCTCAAAACATTTGGAGCAACCTTAGCCTCATTCCTGCAACTCAGTTAGAGGCGCAGCAAGCCCAAGAAAGCAATTCAGTCTGGCTCGGATGGCTTGAGCTCTCTGGTTATACCAAAACATTATCAAGCCACTTACCTGAGCTGCAAAGCCAACTCGAACAATGGTTAGCGGCTAACCCTAACCACCCAGCAGCACGTTATACGCCGCAAAGTATTCTCAATATCTTGGCACTGGAAATGACTAAACCGGTCAATACCGCACTGCTATTACCGCTGTCAGGTAAATTCGCGAAACAAGCTCAGCTAATCCGTGATGGTTTCATTCTTGAAATGATGAATGACGATGAACGCGATGAAAATGCAACCTTGACCGTCATTGATACCAACGCTCAGTCAGCGGAAGAAATTAGACTCGCTTTGAGTGACAAACAAATTGATTCTGTTGTCGGCCCGCTAATTAAAGATAACATTGAGCAACTGCAAGAATCTTTGGCTAGCTCAAACAGCAACATTTCAGCACTTGCGCTAAATATTCCTGATGAAGTCAAACCAGGCACCAATGTTTGCTATCTCGCTCTATCGCCAGAGCAAGAAGTCGCTCAAGCAGCAAAACACTTGGCAGCGCAAGGCTATAAGTTCCCACTCATCTTGGCGCCAAAAGGTCGTTTAGGTCCTCGCGTCGTTGAAGCGTTTGAGCAAGAATGGAAAAAATACAGCGACAACAAAGTTGCGGTAAGCTTGTTTGGTGATAAACGCCAACTTCAACGTGACATCAACAATGTATTTGGCCTACAAGCAAGCCAACAAAACATTGCACAGATGGAGTCATTACTGAGCACACCGCTAGAAAGCCAGCCTCGTAGTCGCCGCGACATTGATTCAGTGTACATCGTAGCTCAGAGCTCAGAGCTCACACTGATTAAACCATTTATCGAAGTCGCGATTAACCCAGATACTGTACCGCCTAAGCTTTACTCTAACTCACGCAGTAACAGCGGCCGCCACCAGTATGAAGACCTAACAGGCGTAATGTATAGCGACATTCCATTGCTTATCCACCCAGACGCAGCACTTAAAGCGCAAATGGATCAGCTTTGGCCTAAAGATTCAAATGCTGAGAAGCGCTTGCAGGCACTCGGTATGGATGCTTACCGCCTAATGGAGCACTTGCCACAAATGAAAGTCGTCACTGACTACACCATTGATGGCAGCACAGGAACTCTAAGCATCGACAATAACTGTGTCGTACAGCGCGAAATCAGCTGGGCTGAACACGGTGCCAACGACTAAGCGCGCTACAGGCCAACACTATGAAGCCGTAGCTGAAAAGTATCTTATCAGTTGCGGCTTAACGCTAATTGAGCGAAACTTCCTTGCTAAAGGTGGAGAGCTCGATCTCATCATGCGCGACAAAAGCAGTATTGTTTTCGTTGAGGTGCGCTACCGAAACAGCCAAGCTTTTGGTCATGCGGCTGAGACTGTCACTCGCTCAAAAATACAAAAGCTAATTAGAGCCGCCAATGTGTGGCTAATGAAAAATGGCTTGTCCGTCTATTCAACTGATTTTCGCTTTGATTTAATCGCCATTCATCAGCATGGAGAGCAAATCGAGTGGATAAAAAATGCAATAACTCAAGGATAAACAATGCTCGATAGCATTAAAGACAGCTTTACAGAAAGTATTCAGATCCAAATCGCCGCTGCAGAAGCGCTTCCAGATGCCATTACCCACGCCGCTCAAGCGATGGTCGCCAGCCTATTGAATGGTAATAAAATCCTCTGCTGCGGTAATGGTGGATCATCTTCAAACGCGCAACAATTTGTTTCTTGTCTTCTTAACCGTTTTGAAACTGAGCGCCCTAGCCTACCTGGTATGGCTCTTACTGCAGACAATACCACTCTGACTGCAGTCGCCAACGACTAC
The DNA here is from genome assembly GCF_000176235.1 of Vibrio orientalis CIP 102891 = ATCC 33934. Taxonomy (NCBI): domain Bacteria; kingdom Pseudomonadati; phylum Pseudomonadota; class Gammaproteobacteria; order Vibrionales; family Vibrionaceae; genus Vibrio; species Vibrio orientalis. Next base: position 1,971,010 of record NZ_ACZV01000005.1, read on the forward strand.
CACTATGAAGAGATTTTTTCTAAGCAGGTACGCGCATTTGGCCAGCCTGGTGATATTTTGCTTGCTATCTCAACCAGTGGTAATAGCAAAAATATTATCAAAGCAATGGAAGCCGCGGTAACGCGTGATATGACGATTATTGCCCTAACAGGTAAAGACGGCGGTGAAATGGCCGGTTTACTCGGTGAGCATGATGTAGAAATCCGTATTCCTTCTCACAGAACTGCAAGAATTCATGAAGTTCATATGGTGACGCTGCACTGCTTGTGCGATCTTATCGACCAAGTACTATTCCCAGCCCACGAAGAGTAAGCTATGAATTCGATTAAGGCCTTCTTGTTATCACTGTTTATCCTATCCACAACAGGCTGTGCTGGCTTGTTCGTAGCTGGCGCTGCCACAACAGCAAGCATTGTTATCGACCCGAGAACTACCCAAGAAATCTGGAATGATAACAACATAGAGTTTGAAGTAGCTGGCATCGGCAATAAAGCACCATTTCGCGGTAATGCCCGCGTGACTGCTAGCTCATACGATGGCACTGTCATCTTAGTAGGACAAGCGAATACCGAAGCGTTAAAACGTGATTTAGAATCCCAGACGCGTAAGATCAAAGGGGTAAATAACGTTCACAACCAACTTAGAGTTAAGCCTCCACTATCTATGGGTGAGATTAGCCACGATAGCTGGATAACCACCAAAGTAAAATCGGCTATGCTGGCTAACTCGGAGTTAAGCGGTGTGAAGATCAAGGTTATTACCGAAGATAGAGAAGTGTTCTTGCTTGGTTACGTTTCACAGCAACATGCTGATATTGCCACTGATGTCGCGAGAAACATCTCGGGCGTCAAACAAGTGGTTCGAGCGTTTCATTCCGATGAAAGCGAAAGTTAAGTTCACATCATTCAGATACAAAAAAAGCAGCGTAATACGCTGCTTTTTTATTATTTGACGACCCTTAAGCTCGGACGACCTTTTGGTCTTGGTGGCTCATCATCACCACCATCGTTCACTTCAGAGGTTTCAAGCTGCTCAGATTCAGTGGCAACAGATAAAGGAGACTCTTCTGCTGTCATGTCCTCTTCGAAGATACCCTCTTCTTCATATTCACCCATGTATGCATCTTCTGGCTCAAACATTGTGCCAGCGCCGTTCTCACGCGCATAAATCGCTTGAACAGCATACAGTGGAACGATAACGGAATGTGGGCGACCACTAAAACGAGCACTGAACGTAATCGCTTCGTTGCCTAACTCTAAATTCCCTACCGCTCTTGGTGCGATATTAAGAATGATTTGACCATCTTGCACAAACTCCAACGGTACACGTACCCCAGGAAGATCTGCCGCCACAACTAAGTGTGGCGTTAAGTCGTTGTCCACCAACCACTCATAAAATGCACGAAGCATATATGGTCGGCGTGGTGTCATATTCGCAATATCCATCTTCTCGCCGATTAACGAGTTAGACGCATTTCACGTTCAGCTTCTGTTAGAGAAGCTAGGAATGAATCACGTTCAAATACGCGGTTCATGTAAACTTTTAGCTCTTTAGAGCCTGGACCTACTAGCTCAATGCCAAGCTGTGGTAGACGCCATAGTAACGGTGCTAAATAGCAGTCGATTAGGCTAAACTCTTCGCTCATAAAGTATTCATATTCTGCGAATACAGGGCCAAGAGTTAGAAGGTCGTTGCGTAGCTTGTTACGAGCAGCTTCCGACTCTTCAGCATTACCTTTAACGACTTTTTCAGCAAGCGTGTACCAGTTTTTCTCGATACGGTAGATCATTAGACGGCTATTACCACGAGCAACCGGGTATACAGGCATCAATGGTGGATGAGGGAAACGCTCATCTAGGTATTCCATGATGATCTTTGAATCGTAAAGCGCAAGCTCACGGTCAACTAATGTTGGAACTGTCTTGTATGGGTTAAGTTCAATAAGTTCAGCCGGTAGATTTGCTTCATCTACTAGTTCAACTTCAACACTTACACCTTTCTCCGCTAGAACAATACGTACCTGATGGCTATACATATCAGATGCACTTGAGAATAGAGTCATCACAGAACGTTTATTGGCAGCTACAGCCATGGAGCCCTCCAGCACACTTACAAATATAAAAACAATGGAGGCTAAGCCTCCATTGTTAAGTTCAAAAATTGGGAATTAGCACAGTATGATAGCACAATTAGTGCACATCACGCCAATACTCTTTCTTCAGTAGCACAACGACGATTGTGAAGATAACTAAGAAGCCCATTACCCACCAACCTAGCGCATGACGCTCTAGCTTAACTGGGTCACCTGAGTACTCTAAGAAGTTCACTATGTCACGAACCGCATTGTCATACTCTTCGGTGTTTAGTTCACCAGTACCGTCAGACTCAACAGCTACAACCTTAGTCACTTCTTTACCGTCAACAACGTGCGTTTCAAACACCGGCTTAGGAATGCCTTGTAGCTCTTCTAGAACGTGAGGCATACCAACACTTGGGAAAACAATGTTGTTTACGCCAAATGGACGGCTTGGATCTTCATAGAAAGAACGTAGGTATGTGTATAGCCAATCTGTACCACGAACACGAGCGACTAGCGTTAGGTCAGGTGGTGGAGCACCAAACCATTTCGCCGCAGACTTGTCAGGAATGGCATTTTCCATCAAGTCGCCCACTTTTGCTTCTGGGTCAAAGATTAGGTTTTCTTTTAGCAAATCAACTGGAATGCCAATGTCACGAGCAACACGCTCGTAACGTTGGTACTGAGTTGAGTGACAGGCGAAACAATAGTTCATAAACAGTTTCGCACCATTTTGCAGTGACGCTTGATCACTCAGGTCGTTGTTTGCTTTATCAAGTGGTACGTTCGCACCCGCTGCCATTGCCAATGAAGGCAGCATTGCAAATAAAATTACAATCCATTTTTTCATTTGAATGTCACCCTTTCTGGTAGTGGCTTAGTCGCTTCGTTCTTACTGTAGAAGTACAGCAGCACGAAGAACATGAAGTAAGCTAAGCTGAAGATCTGAGCTAGAAGCGTGTATGTTGGTGTAGCTGGAAGCGCACCAAGCACACCTAACGCAATAAAGCTGATCGTGAATTGGATGATATTGAATAAATGGAACTTGCTACGGTAGCGGTAAGAACGAACTTTACAGCGGTCTAGCCAAGGTAGAACGAACAGAACCACGATAGACGCACCCATTGCAACCACACCTAGTAGCTTGTCCGGAACCGCACGAAGGATCGCGTAGAACGGAGTGAAGTACCATACAGGAGCAATGTGCTCTGGTGTTTTCAGAGGGTTTGCCGCTTCAAAGTTAGGTGGCTCAAGGAAGTAACCGCCCATCTCTGGGTTAAAGAACAGCACGTAACAGAACAAGAATAGGAAACCTGCCACACCAACCATATCTTTCACGGTCCCGTATGGGTGGAAAGGAATAGAGTCGATGATGTCGTATTTCTTCGTGTAATCCTTGTGGAATGGGAACTGAGTCTTATAGTCGTCGCCCATTGTGCCTTTAGGAAGCTTAGTTTCGATACCGTCTGGGTTATTCGAACCCACTTCGTGTAGTGCTAGTACGTGTAGAACGATAAGCAACAGAAGTACAATCGGTAGTGCGATAACGTGCAGAGCAAAGAAACGGTTTAGCGTTGCACCAGAGATAACGTAGTCACCACGAATCCATAGTGTTAGGTCATCACCGATAACAGGGATAGCACCAAACAGAGAGATGATTACCTGAGCACCCCAGTAAGACATCTGACCCCATGGAAGTAGGTAGCCCATGAAGGCTTCAGCCATCAACACGAGGAAGATAAGCATACCGAAGATCCACAGTAGCTCACGAGGCTTCTGGTATGAACCGTAGATTAAACCACGGAACATGTGCAGATAAACCACGACGAAGAACGCAGAAGCGCCTGTCGAGTGCATGTAGCGCAGTAGCCAACCGTATTCAACGTCACGCATGATGTATTCGATAGAAGCGAATGCACCGTCGCCAGATGGAACGTAGTTCATTGTTAGCCAGATACCTGTCAGGATCTGGTTAACCAAAACAAGCATTGCGAGTGAACCGAACAAGTACCAAAAGTTAAAGTTTTTTGGCATCGGGTACTCAGAAAGGTGCTTTTTGTACGCATTCATTGCGGGTATGCGTTTTTCGACCCAATCAAGTAGAGCTTGCATTATGCCTCCCCTCCTTCATCGATACCGATAATGATCTTGGTATCACTCAGGTACATGTGTTTAGGTACGACTAAGTTCAGTGGCGCAGGAACGCCCTGGAATACACGACCTGCCATGTCGAATTTAGAACCATGACATGGACAGAAGAAACCTGATTTCACACCCTGAACTTGTTCATTAAAACTGTCAGGTAGATAGGTTGGAGAACAACCAAGGTGTGTACAAATACCAACAGCGACAAAGTACTCTGGCTTAATTGAGCGGTAAGCATTCTGAGCATAAGTCGGTTGTTGTTCTTCTCCTGATGAAGGGTCACGTAATTGACCGTCGATCGCTTTAAGCCCGTCTACGACAGTTTGTGCACGACGTACAACCCATACAGGTTTACCACGCCACTCGACACGAACCATCTGCCCTTCTTCAAGTTTACCGATGTCAACTTCAACAGGGGCACCCGCAGCTTTGGCTTTTTCACTTGGGTTCCAAGATTTAATAAAAGGAACGGCGACAGCAGCAGCTCCCAAACCACCAACAACAGCTGTTGTAGCAGTTAAGAAACGTCTGCGACCGTTATTTAAAGGCGCATTGCTCATCCAAACATTCTCCCATTTGCTCCTTGTGGATTATTGTTATTCCGCTTAAAGAGCATGGCTAACAAAATACGAATTTAGTTGTATTTATTTGACGGCAAATGATAAATAAAACCCTACTTTTTGACAAGATAAAGCTACCTTTTTGTAACATTTGTGAGGCGAATCGCCAGTGAGGTCACAAAAGGAGATGAAGTAGGATAACTGAAACACTAAGTATGTGTCGGATAGGAATTTTTTTGGTGGGGAAAACAAAAAAGCCTGGCAAGAGCCAGGCTTTTGGTGCCACATTCCAATGCAAGCATTGGAAGCGAATCTTTTCGAAAAAAGATTAACGCTTAGAGAACTGTGGACGACGACGTGCTTTACGTAGACCAACTTTCTTACGTTCAACGCAACGTGCGTCACGAGTAACGTAACCAGCTGCACGTAGAGTAGGACGTAGAGACTCATCGTATTCCATTAGAGCACGTGTGATACCGTGACGGATCGCACCTGCCTGACCTGAAATACCGCCACCTTTAACAGTAACGTATAGGTCTAGTTTCTCAGTTAGTTCAACTAGCTCTAGAGGCTGTTTAACAACCATGCGAGAAGTTGGACGACCAAAGTACTCATCAAGGCTACGCTTGTTGATTACGATGTTGCCGCTGCCTGGTTTAACAAAAACACGTGCAGCTGAGCTTTTGCGACGGCCAGTACCGTAGTATTGATTATCTGCCATTTTCGAAATCCCCGATTAGATGTCTAGTACTTGTGGTTGTTGAGCAGCATGGTTGTGCTCAGCGCCAGCGTAAACTTTCAGCTTACGGTACATAGCACGGCCAAGAGGACCACGTGGTAGCATACCTTTAACTGCTAGTTCAAGAGCCATCTCTGGCTTGCGATCAATTAGCTTCTCGAAGCTGATTGATTTTAGGCCGCCAGGGAATTCTGTGTGACGGTAGTAAATCTTACCTTTAGCCTTGTTACCAGTTACAGTAACTTTCTCCGCGTTAACAACGATGATGTAATCACCAGTGTCACAGTGTGGAGTGTATTCAGCTTTGTGTTTGCCACGTAGGCGAGATGCAATTTCACTTGCTAGACGGCCAAGAGTTTTACCTTCAGCGTCTACAACGTACCAGTCGCGTTTTACAGTTTCTGGTTTAGCAACGAAAGTTTTCATGCTAATAATAACCCGTTCAATAATTAAATTTACACTTAAGGAGCTTTCGCTCCCACTGACTAAGAGTCCAGTCAACACCCCTTCGAGTGGTTGGCACTCTCGACCCGTTATGTCGAAATACCTTCGATAATAAGGTCTGCAGTAACGGTGGGTCGCAGGATTATAGAGAAGTCAGTAGAAAAAATCACCTCTTTTCGCAGAAAAAATTCATTTTTTTTCAATCCCGCTCTGGCTTGGCGAGGAGTTACGCCAAATGCTCTTTCGCCAAATAATCATGACTTTGCATTTCAATCAATCGCGATTGGCAACGTTTGAACTCAAACTCAAGCAATCCACCAGCATAAAGCTCTTCTAATGCCACTTCCGATGAAATAATCAGTTTTACATTGCGCTCATAAAACTCATCCACTAGCGCGATAAAGCGTCGCGCGGCATCATCAATCGTACTATGCATTTGCTTAACGTCAGCCAGCAGTACCGTGTGATAGAGGCGAGACATTTCAATATAATCATTCTGACTACGCGCTGACTGGCATAACTGCTCGAAGGTAGCATGCAATACATCTTCTGATGCTTGAATTACAGTAATCTCACGATGGTTAATATCAATACTCTCGGCACCGCGCTTCCCTTCTCCCACCAGCTGCTCGTAATAGTGTGCGAGGTTTTCACTTGCCTGCTGGTCAAGTGGGTAGTGGTATATTTCCGCTTGCTCTAACGTTCTTAGTCGATAGTCGATACCACTATCAACATTGAGTATGTGACAGTTTTCTTGAATCAAGGCAATCGCAGGAAGGAAACGTGCTCGCTGTAGGCCATTGCGATACAAATCTTCAGGCGGGATATTAGACGTTGCAACCAAAATCACCCCACGCTTAAACAACGCTTGAAATAAAGTGCCTAAAATCATCGCATCAGTGATATCAGCAACAAAAAACTCATCAAAACAGATAATTTCCGTTTCAGATTTAAATTTATCCGCGACTAACTCCAACGGATCATTTACATCACCCAAGGCATTTAATTCATCGTGAACTCGGTACATAAAGCGATGAAAGTGAACACGCATTTTCTTTTCGGTAGGTAAAGAGTCAAAGAACGTGTCAACCAAATAGGTCTTGCCTCGCCCGACGCCGCCCCAAAAATACAAACCTTTCGGCGCCGTGGGTAAGGTCGCAGACTGCTTACCGAACCAACTTCTCCACCCTGTCGTTTTTTCTACAGGCGTATTTAGGTATTCGAGAAGTTCGTGATAGAGCTTATCAAGGGCCGAAACCGCTTGAAGTTGAGCTGCATCCTTCTGAAAACCATGTTCTTTTATGTCATTGTTATAGATTTCTAGTGGCGTCATCGCTTCGTTACCTAATGAAGAAGACTATGAAACTGCTATGTAGAGCACATGCATTTTTCTTTATTGGCTAAGGCTCTCATAGTACCATGTGAGTACAACATGTGTAACTAACCAGTAAAAAACATGTTAAATAACAATGATAAGGAGCTATTATGCCTTGGATGTATGCCCTCGTTGGTTTGCTTGTCGGTACCGTTTTAGGGGTTGTGATCTCACGTTTGAGCACACCTGGATATAAGAAACAGAAAAGTGTCCAAAAAGATTTAGAAACCGCGAAGTTTGAATTAGAACAGCAAAAACAAGACCTTGCTGATCACTTTGCGCAATCTGCGGAAATGTTAGACTCACTTGGTAAAGAGTACACTAAGCTTTACCAACACATGGCAAAGACCTCAAGTGAGCTATTGCCAAATATTCCAGAACAAGACAACCCATTCGTTAAGAAGATTAACCAGCAGTCAGAAGTGCCAAGCGAAGCTGAAGGTGCTGAAGTCCTCGCTGATATTCAGCCCCTTAACGAAGCGCCAAAAGATTACGCATCAGGTTCAACTGGCCTGTTAAAAGAAGAGAAGAAAGAGATTCTTGATTCTCAGGATGTGGTTTCCGCGAAAGCCTCATAACCATTTTCTTTGCTGAACTTTGCAAAGGTTTTTGAGTCATATTTCTAGAAGTGGCCATCGAATTCTTATTCTACGTACAAGTTTAAGAATTGTGCCCTTAATCAACTAGGAGTATCCGATGAAAAAACCTTTGCTTGTATTAACTGTTCTATCTCTAAGCCTAAGTTCAATCATCACGCCAATTCAGGCAACAGCAGCACTGCCTTTGTCTATTGATGGCGAACAACTACCGAGCCTAGCACCGATGCTAGAGCGAGTGACACCTGCTGTCGTCAGCATCTCAGTTGAAGGCACTCAGATATCGAAGCAACAAATCCCCGATCAGTTCCGCTTCTTTTTTGGTCCAGACTTCCCTGCCGAGCAAATGCAAGAGCGTCCATTTAGAGGACTAGGTTCCGGCGTTATTATTGATGCCAAGAAAGGCCATATCATCACCAACTACCACGTCATTAATGGTGCAAAAAAGATTCGCGTCAAACTCCACGATGGCCGCGAATATGATGCAGAACTGGTTGGTGGTGATCAAATGTCCGACGTCGCGTTACTCAAACTGGAGAAAGCCAAGAACCTGACTGAGATAAAAATTGCCGATTCAGACAACTTACGAGTCGGCGATTTCACTGTTGCGATTGGTAACCCATTTGGCCTAGGACAAACCGTTACCTCAGGTATTGTTTCTGCTTTAGGCCGCAGTGGTTTAAACCTAGAAAACTTCGAGAACTTTATTCAAACCGATGCTGCGATCAACAGCGGTAACTCCGGCGGTGCTCTGGTCAACCTAAATGGAGAATTGATTGGCATTAATACCGCCATTTTGGGACCGAATGGCGGCAATGTCGGCATCGGTTTCGCCATTCCTTCCAACATGATGACCAACCTCACAGGGCAAATTCTAGAGTTTGGCGAAGTGAAACGCGGCATGCTAGGCGTCCAAGGGGGCGAAATCACCTCTGAGCTCGCCGAAGCACTTGGTTATGAATCAAGCAAAGGGGCTTTTGTCAGCCAAGTCGTGCCAGACAGTGCCGCAGATAAAGCGGGCTTAGAAGCAGGCGACGTTATTGTCTCGGTAAATGGCAAAGCGATTAACTCATTTAGTGAGTTACGAGCCAAAGTCGCCACATTGGGCGCGGGTAAGAAAGTCAATTTAGGCCTAATCCGAGATGGCAAAGAGAAGTCTTTCAGTGTCACGTTGGGCGAACAAGCGAGTATGAAAACAACCGCGGACAAACTGCATGAAGGGTTGGCAGGCGCGCAGTTAAGTAATACGAATGCCTCAGACAAGGTTCAAGGTGTCAAAGTGACGTCTGTAGAGGCTGGTTCTAATGCAGAAGCGTATCAACTGCTACAAGACGACATCATCATTGGAGTCAACCGCCAAAGAGTGAAAAACCTCGCTGATTTTAGAAAGATCGTCGAAAAACAGTCAGGTGTGTTAGCGCTTAATATTCAACGTGGAGATCGAAGTATCTATCTCGTCATTCGCTAATCGCCCTAGCCACTCAAAATGCGATATTACCTTGAAAGGACAGCTGCATAAGCGGCTGTCCTTTTATTATTTTCCCATCTAGTGCTATTCTTCACCAACTCATCCATTTTCTAACCGTTAACGAGGAAAGCATGCTGCAATTTTTGTTGCGTTCTGTTGGTTTAGGCTTAGCTACAGCCGCTTTATTGCTGATCGCCGTTCCCTCTCTACGTACTAATATTCTTCCGCAAGAGATTCCCGAAGATCGCAGCGTCGATAGTTTATCTCAAATATCCTTTAACAAAGCGGTACGAAAAGCAGCGCCCGCTGTCGTCAATATCTATAGCCGAAAATACACTGAGAATGATCGTTCGAAGCTCCTTACTCAAGGCTTAGGCTCAGGGGTAATCGTGAGTGAAAAAGGCTACATCATTACTAACTATCACGTAGTGGCTCAAGCAGACCAAATTATTGTCGCACTACAAGATGGTCGCGTTGCTGCCGCGCAGTTGGTTGGTAAAGATCGCCGCACAGATATCGCTATATTGCGTGTTGAGGGAGACAACCTGCCTGTCATTCCACTCAACCCTGACTATGCCCCTATTGTTGGTGATGTCGTTTTAGCCATTGGTAACCCATACAACCTAGGGCAAACCACTACCTTCGGTATTATTTCAGCCACTGGTCGCTCCTCGATCAGTGCAGATGGTCATCAAGCCTTTATCCAAACCGATGCTGCCATCAATGAAGGAAACTCTGGAGGCGCCTTAGTCAATAGCCGTGGTGAGCTGGTCGGTATCAATACGGCTTCGTTCCAGCAAGCGACTGAGCTTGAAACCTATGGGATTTCATTTGCAATTCCGTACGCTCTCGCGAACAAAATCATGCAAAAGATCATTGCGGATGGACGTGTGATTCGAGGCTACATTGGTATTGATGGCCAAGATATTAACTCCGTCACCTCTAGGCTACTGGGCAGTGAACATTTGGGCGGTATCGTTGTGTTAGGAGTGGACCCTAATGGGCCGGCAGCCAACTCGGGCTTTGAGCCGCAAGATATTATTCTCAAAATTAACGATCAGAAAATTAATGGCCGTCAAAGTGTTATGGACATTGTCACCGAGCTAAGACCTGGAACCGTGGTCGATGTGTTGATTCTGCGCAAAGGAAAAGAAATGACACTTAAGGTGACGATTGAAGAAGATAGCCGTGATTAATTGGCTCTTACTGTAACAAGTAAAAACCCATGCCTAAGCATGGGTTTTTTATTATCACTCTTGAATTTCTGAGTCTGTACTATCCGCTGACTCTATATCTATGCGAGTCACACGTTGCAAGCCTCTAGGCAGTAGACCACCACGGCGTCCGCGCTCACCACGGAAGTTCTCTAGATCAGAGGCTTTCAGCCCTAGCTTACGCTTACCAGCATACAAGGTCACCGAGCTTCCCTGCGGCAAAGAGATCAAGTGAGAGACATACTCTTCACGTTCTTTCGCCTTCGCTGCTGGAATATTAATGATCTTATTCCCTTTGCCCTTACCGAGCTGAGGTAGATCCTTAATCGGGAACAACAGCATTCGACCTTGGTTAGTAATGGTCAGGATCTCATCCGTGTCCAAGTTACTAATCGTTTGTGGAGAGATCACTTCAGAATTCGCAGGCAATGTCACCAAAGCCTTACCGCTCTTGTTCTTCGACAGTAAATCACTGCCTTTACACACAAAGCCGTAACCTGCATCTGAGCCGATCAGCCATAGCTGCTCTTCTTCACCCATCACTACATGGCGGATACTGGTTCCAGCATTGATGTTAAGACGACCCGTGATGGGTTCACCTTGGCTACGTGCAGATGGCATAGAATGAGACTCGAGCGAGTAGCTTCGACCGTCATTACCAAGGAACACCGCTTGCTGATTACTCTTACCACGCGCATGGGCTAGGTACTTATCACCAGACTTGTAGTTCAACCCTTCTGCGTCAACATCGTGCCCTTTGGCATGACGAATCCAACCTTTTTCTGACAGAACAACCGTAATGGGTTCGCTTGGAACTAGATCACGTTCAGTTAGCGCTTTCGCCTCAGCACGTTCAACCAGTGGAGAACGACGGTCATCGCCATACTTATCAGCGTCAGCTTGAATTTCTTTCTTCAACAAAGTATTCATGCGACGCTCAGAGCCAAGTAGCTTCTCTAGCTTCTCACGCTCTTTTTCAAGCTCGTCTTGCTCGCCACGGATCTTCATCTCTTCTAGCTTGGCTAGGTGGCGAAGTTTGGTATCTAGAATCGCATCCGCTTGAATTTCGGTAATACCAAAGCGTGCCATTAATACCGCTTTAGGATCATCTTCAGTACGGATAATCTCAATTACTTCATCAAGATTTAGATACGCAATCAACAAACCTTCAAGAATGTGCAAACGCGCCATTACTTTATCAAGGCGATGTTGTAAACGACGACGAACGGTAGTACGACGGAACTCAATCCACTCAGAAAGAATCTGTACCAGACCTTTCACCTGTGGACGGTTATCGAGACCAATCATGTTCAGGTTTACACGGAAGCTTTTCTCTAAATCGGTTGATGCGAACAAGTGATTCATCAACTGATCGCAATCGATGCGGTTTGAACGAGGCACAACCACAATGCGTGTTGGGTTCTCGTGATCCGATTCATCACGCAGATCATCGACCATTGGCAGCTTTTTCGCGCGCATTTGGTTGGCGATCTGTTCTAACAATTTCGCACCCGACACTTGGTGTGGCAAAGCGGTGATAACGATATCAGAGCCTTCTTTGTGCCATACCGCACGCATCTTGACGCTACCGCGACCAGTACGGTAGATCTTCTCAAGATCCGCTTTCGGAGAAATGATTTCCGCTTCAGTTGGATAATCCGGACCTTGGACAAAGTTCATCACATCCGGCAGTTCTGCTTTTGGATGATCGATCAAGTGAATCGCTGCATCGGCCACTTCGCGTACATTGTGCGGCGGGATATCGGTAGCCATACCTACTGCGATACCAGTAACGCCATTCAATAGAATGTGCGGCAGGCGCGCAGGTAACATTTGCGGCTCTTTCATCGTGCCGTCAAAGTTAGGTTGCCACTCGACCGTACCTTGGCCAAGTTCACCAAGTAGGACTTCGGCAAACTTAGACAGTTTCGCTTCGGTATAACGCATCGCGGCGAAAGATTTAGGATCGTCTGGCGCACCCCAGTTACCTTGACCGTCCACTAATGGGTAACGGTAAGAAAATGGTTGGGCCATTAATACCATCGCTTCATAACACGCTGAGTCGCCATGCGGATGGTATTTACCTAACACGTCACCAACGGTACGTGCTGATTTCTTATATTTTGCTGCTGCCGAGAGACCAAGCTCCGACATTGCGTAAATAATACGTCGTTGAACCGGCTTCAAACCATCGCCAATGTATGGCAAGGCGCGATCCATAATTACGTACATTGAGTAATTTAGATAAGCGTCTTCGGTGAACTTGCGCATCGGCAATTGTTCAACGCCATCGTATGTAATCTCACTAGACATTCACTAAACCTCTGCCATATCACCGTTAGATTGCAGCCAGTGACGGCGGTCATCCGCACGCTTCTTACCTAGCAACATATCCATCATTTCCATGGTCTGCTCATTGTCATCAATGGTTAGCTGAACCAGACGACGAGTATTTGGATCCATGGTTGTTTCACGCAGCTGAAGTGGGTTCATCTCACCCAGACCTTTGAATCGCTGCACGTTGATTTTGGCTTTTTTCTTCGATAGACGCTCTAAGATGCCCTCTTTTTCATCCTCATCTAGGGCATAGAATACTTCTTTACCACAGTCGATTCGAAACAGAGGAGGCATTGCCACATAGATATGACCCGCTTCTACTAGCGCACGGAAGTGACGCGTAAACAGGGCACACAGTAGCGTCGCAATGTGCAGACCATCCGAGTCCGCATCGGCAAGGATACAGATTTTACCGTAGCGTAAACTGTCTAGATTGTCGTTATCAGGGTCGATACCCAGTGCGACTGAAATATCATGTACTTCTTGAGAGGCTAAGACCTGATCAGCCGAGACTTCCCAAGTGTTCAAGATTTTACCACGCAGTGGCATCACCGCTTGGAACTCACGATCTCGGGCTTGTTTTGCTGAGCCGCCTGCCGAGTCACCCTCGACGAAGAAGATTTCAGTGCGATTTAAATCTTGTACTGAACAATCTGTCAGCTTACCTGGTAGTGCTGGACCTGAAGCCACCTTCTTACGTACGACTTTCTTACTTGCACGCATACGACGATGAGCATTGGCGATACACACTTCTGCCAGTTGCTCAGCAAGTTGCGGCTTTTCGTTTAACCACAGGCTGAAGGCATCTTTAACCACACCAGAAACAAATGCCGCGGTTTGACGAGATGAAAGACGCTCTTTTGTCTGACCAGCAAACTGAGGATCTTGCATCTTCACCGATAGGACATACGAACAGCGATCAAAGATATCGTCACCAGTTAGCTTAACGCCACGTGGTAGCAAGTTACGAAACTCACAGAACTCACGCATCGCATCCAGCAGACCTTGGCGTAAACCGTTAACGTGTGTACCACCTTGCTTGGTTGGGACTAGGTTAACGTAACTTTCCGTGATCATCTCACCGCCTTCTGGCTGCCAGATCACCGCCCACGTCGCCATCTCTGTATCTGCGGTAAATTCGCCGATATAAGGTTCAGCAGGAAGTACTTCATAGCCTTTAACGCCTTCAGAAAGGTAGTCTTTTAGGCCATCTTCGTAGAACCACTTATGCTCTTCGTTGTTCACTTTGTCACTGAAGGTAATCTCTAACCCAGGACAAAGAACCGCTTTCGCACGTAGGTTATTCACTAGGCGCAATGCGGAGAATTTGTAGCTATCGAAGTATTTTTCGTCTGGCCAAAAATGTACCGCAGTACCGGTATTACGGTGGCCACAAGTACCTGTCACAGTTAGTTCTGTAACAGCATTACCGCCTTCAAAAGCGATTTCATGTATTTCACCACCACGTCTCACCGTCACTTCAACGCGCTTAGAGAGCGCATTTACTACCGAGATACCAACCCCGTGTAGACCGCCAGAAAACTTATAGTTGTCGTTAGAGAACTTACCACCAGCATGTAGCTTGGTCATGATAAGTTCGACACCTGAGATACCTTTCTCAGGGTGAATATCAACCGGCATGCCTCGACCATCATCGATCACTTCAAGTGATTGGTCAGCATGGAGAATGACTTTGATCTTTTTTGCATGCCCAGCAAGTGCTTCATCGACCGAGTTATCAATAACCTCTTGTGCAAGATGGTTTGGACGCTCTGTCTCGGTATACATGCCAGGACGATGTCGTACTGGGTCAAGACCTTCAAGAACCGAAAGGTCTTTCGCATTATATTGTTCAGTCATAATACGGAATATCTTTATAAAGAATAAATGGAGTAGCTAAACAGGCAGGTAAATATATGCTCAATGATTTGACTCTTTGAGAGTGCGAACAAATTCTAATCGCTTTAAATCCTGCTTAGCACAGGAGAAACATAGTCTGGAACAGACCTGATTATGTCAAGAGAGATGAGTAAGTAACAAGTAAAATTATGACTCTTCCCTCAATGAGAGTCAGAGTTGTAAGAATTCGATGATTTGAGCCGGGTAACGTTCGAAATCAACAAAGCTATGATCGCCGCCCTTTTCTACCGTTTGTCTAGCACCGGAAAAATGTGTCACTGCTTGACGATAATCGAGTACTTCATCTTCCATTTGCTGCAATAACCAAAAATCAGCAGGAGATGTTATCGATGGTGTATCTAAGGCTTTTAACTCATCAATGTGCCCAGCGTCAAGAAAGTACTTTTCATTGGTATAAGGATTTTCTTGCTCACCAAGGAAGTCGACCAACAACTCGTAAGGCTTAACCGCCGGATTTACCACCACCGCCTTAAAGCCAAATTGAGCATTAAGCCACATTGACATGTAGCCGCCCAAAGAGCTACCTACCAGTCCGATACGATAGTCATCTTTATATTGATGGACGATATCAAGCAACAACGCGGCGGCTGACTGGGGAAAGCACGGCAAACGTGGGATCACCACTTTAATATCTGGCCTTTGAGCTTCACAGTACGCTTTCATTACGTTCGCTTTGTGCGATAAAGGCGAGCTGTTAAAGCCATGGATATAAAGAAGCAGTGACGGTTTCATTAGTAGCCTGCTGAGTTAAAGTCGGGTTGGAAGCTGCCTGGTTTTAAACGCTTCACCTCGGTTGAGACAGAACCATCATTATACAGTTCTAACTCACGCCAGCCTGGTGATAAAGTGTCAAGAGAGAAGTCATCACAGTTAGGTTTAAACTGAACGCAGGTTGATGGCGTCGACATCACTTGGACGCCTTTATACATCACGTTCATATCTTGATGAACATGGCCACATACCACCGCTTTCACGTTGTTATGCTTTTCAACCACACGCCAAAAGCTATCCGCTTCTTTAAGCGTATGCTGATCGAGCCAACGACTACCGACCAAAATCGGATGATGGTGCAGCAACACCAACGTATTACGCTCAGGATGCTCCGACAACTTTTCATCAAGCATAGTTAACTGCTGCTCGGTTAAAAAACCGTGTGGTACACCGACGACTTGTGAATCGAGCAGCACGATTTGCCAATGCTCACCAAGCAACACGTGCTCAACTTGCTGAATCTGACTAGAAGGCAGCACCGAGTTCATACTCGGCTTAAAATCATGGTTCCCCGGCAACCAAAAGCATGGCAATTCAAGCTTTTCGATGCCTTGTTCAAAGTGCTGATAAGAGATCGCACTATGGTCTTGGGAGATATCACCAGTTGAGAGCAGCGCATCAAAGCTTGCTCCACTATCAACAATTGCATCGACAACTGCATGAAAGCTGTCGAGAGTTTTGACACTTAGCAAGCTACCGTCCAACGGCTCAAACAGATGAGTGTCGGTAATTTGTAGCAGCTTGATGCTGTCTTGATCTGATGAAATAGACGTTACTTTCAAAACAAACCCTAAATATTCAATGGGGTGCGACTAATACCCTGTCTTAAACAAAATGAAAGCCAATCGCCCAAAAAACGGTTGAGCTGGACCTTTTCATCTTGTTGGAGCATTTTCTCATTTGGATAATCGTATCGGGCATTCACACGTTTCAGATGGTCACAAGCGCATACTTCTGCTACGCGCGCATCGTGGTAGAGCCTGACAGACATCGTAGGCAATGGAAATACTGGAACGTCATCACTTTGACAAATATCGACCAAAGTTGTGTACTTTGTGACTTCTACCACTTGAATTTGGTAGGTCATATTCGCAGCTTGGTAGCAACGTACGTCATCGACACTCGGCTGATGAGGCAGCAAAGCGTTCAATTTGGCGTAGTTTGTTTCATATGTGCGCATCAAATCAGATAAATCAACATGATACGGTTTCTTTATTGCTACTTGTTCCATTCTTCTTTCAAACGTTGATGATTAAGCTCTAGCCACTGCAGTGCAATGATAGAGGCACCATTTTCAAATTTCCCATCGATGACCCACTGGTAGGCCTGTTGACGAGACATCACGTGAACACGAATGTCCTCCCCTTCATAGTCTAAACCATGAACGCCATACGCAGTGCTCGCATCGACTTGACCAACAAAAACATCCAGCATCTCAGAGCAGCCACCCGAAGAGGGGTAGTAAGAGGTCACTTTTGCCAATAACCCGACTTCAATTCCCGCTTCTTCGACCGCCTCTCGGCGCACAACATCTTCCGCGACTTCACCTTGGTCAATCATGCCTGCGACAATTTCAAGCTGCCAAGGACTTTGATGTTCTAGTGCTCCGACACGGATCTGTTCAATAATCACCACCTGATCAGCAATAGGATCATAAGGAAGCATTGCAGCAGCATGACCACGTTCAAACATTTCGCGCTCAATCGGCTCACTCCACCCACCTTCAAACAATCTATGTTTGAAGCGATATTTAACCATTCTAAAAAAACCCTGAAACAGTGTTTCTTTTGAGATTATTTCCACATCTTGGGGAGTAAACTGTTGATCTTGATTGTCAGACTGTTGCATTTGGCACCTCTCTGAGTGAATCTTATAGTTTACTCAGACAAAAGCTTAACTTCCAAGGGCATGGCTCAACTTTTTGTACAATTTTTATAAATTCAGTTAAATTGATGAATTAAATTTATTGTACAAGTGGATAGTTAAGTGTAAAACTTTGCAAAGTATAGAGTGATTTCCCATCAATTGAGTTAAACTCCCGATGAGACACCTTTTTCATATTTTGGCAGGAATAGGACTAATGAAGAAACTGCTTCCACTATTTATCAGTGCAGCACTAGGCGGACTAAGCACGAACGCTTTCGCTGACACACTGGCAGACATTTATAATCAAGCGAAAGAAAACGACCCTACGCTACTTAGTGCAGCTGCTCAGCGTGATGCCGCATTTGAAGCAGTGACATCAAGCCGTGCATCTTTACTACCACAAATCAATCTAACAGCAGCTTACGATATCAATCGTGGTGAACTAAACAGTCAAGACAACGACTCAAATGCATGGAATGCAGGAATTAGTTTTTCTCAAGAGCTATACCAACGTTCAAGCTGGGTAACTCTTGATTCAGCAGAAAAAACTGCTCGTCAGTCGGATGCATCATTTGCTGCAACGCAACAAGCACTTATTCTACGAGTTTCAACGGCATACTTCGATGTACTGCGTGCACAAGACAACTTAGAGTTTGTTCAAGCAGAAAAAGCGGCAGTTGGCCGTCAGCTAGAACAGACTAAACAACGTTTTGAAGTAGGTCTATCAGCAATTACCGACGTACATGATGCTCAAGCACAATACGATGCGGTACTCGCAGATGAAGTATTGGCGCAAAACAGCCTAGTAAACAGCTATGAAGGTCTACGCGAGATTACTGGTCAAGAGCACTCTAACTTAGATGTACTTGATACTAAACGTTTCTCTGCAAGTAAAACATCGACTGCTATTGATACATTAGTTGAAGAAGCACAGCAGAAAAACCTAAAGTTACTTGCAGCTCGTATCACTCAAGATATTGCGAAAGATAACATATCGCTTCAAAGCTCTGG
Source organism: Vibrio orientalis CIP 102891 = ATCC 33934 (assembly GCF_000176235.1). Taxonomy (NCBI): domain Bacteria; kingdom Pseudomonadati; phylum Pseudomonadota; class Gammaproteobacteria; order Vibrionales; family Vibrionaceae; genus Vibrio; species Vibrio orientalis. The sequence goes on from NZ_ACZV01000005.1 coordinate 1,989,533, forward strand.
CCACCTACCATCTTTGACACTTGATGGTGGATATACTATTGCAGAGCAAAACGATAGCCCTAGCGACTATGATTCAGACAACTTCAACGTTGGCCTGAACTTAAATGTTCCACTTTACACTGGTGGTGCAACAACCTCGCTAACAAAACAAGCTGAATTCAGCTATGTTGCAGCAAGCCAAGATCTAGAAGCGACTTACCGCAGCGTAGTTAAAGATGTTCGTGCATTTAACAACAACATCAGCGCTTCTATTGGTGCACTACGCGCTTATGAGCAAACAGTAGTTTCAGCTCAGTCAGCACTAGAAGCGACCGAAGCAGGCTTCGATGTAGGTACTCGTACTATCGTTGACGTGCTTGATTCAACTCGTCGTCTTTACGATGCGAACAAGAGCCTATCAAACGCACGTTACGACTACATTCTAAGTGTCCTTCAGCTACGTCAAGCAGTAGGTACACTAAGCGAGCAAGATATCCTAGATATCAACGCTGGTCTTAAGAAAAGCTAATCAGTAATCCTATCGGCTTTATATGAAAAAGGCTGACTCCATGCGGAGTCAGCCTTTTTTGTCTCTAAGATATAGAATAATAATCAGTAAACAGTATCGATCTGAACGTTGTTCTCAACTAGCCACTCTACTTTATCGTTGTTATTCAGAAGCAACGCAACGTTAACTGGCTGATTAGGGTCGACTGGGAATTGCCAAACAAACACCACCTCCCACTGATTTGGGCTATGGGTGCGCATCTCAAGCAAATCGCCATCAATCATCCAAGTCTCCTCACCTTGCTGAATCGAAATATTCTCGACATCTAGTTCAGCGGGTAGCGTTGAGTCTGACTCTAAATAGAGTGCGCCATGCAAAGTATTATCTTGCACCTCACCGATGGTCGGCATTTTGTTCAACCAAAGGTTACTTTTAAGCGTCACTGTTGATTCGGCAATCACTGCTTGGTTATCTTGCTCCCAGCCCACTTGCTGAGTCGCACAACCGGCCAACAAAGCGACACCGAGCGAAACTAATGCTACTTTTTTCATTTTATTTACCTTTGTTGTTATTGAGCCATTCTTTGAGGATTTGAATATCATTTTCATACTCATTCTTCATTTCTTCAACCCAATCATCAATATTTTCCCACCAAGCAGGTAGATCCGGCGATTGCGCTTTCTGGGCAACACTTTGAATATGTTTCAAACCAATAGACCCTGCGGCCCCTTTAATTTTATGCGCTTCAGAGACAATACCTTCTTGGTGTCTTGCAACCATATTAGAATCAAGGACTTGCAGATAATCAGGCATCATATCTTCAAACATCTGAATGCTGTCTAACACGGGCTTGGGACCGACGATGCTGACATAAGACTCAAGCATTTCTAGGTCGAGTAATCGAGCGTAGATCTCACCGCCTTCAGGGACGGCTTCAATCACCTCTGCCTGCTCAATGATCTCTTCTTGTTCACCTTGAGTAAACTTGGCTAACACATCATGCACTGCGGTCACTGAAAGCGGTTTACTGATCGCATCATCCATGCCCCTCTCAAGATACTCTTGCTTATTTTTCAGAACATTAGCTGTCAGTGCCACCAGCGGAGGAAGATCGGAATAGGTACGACGGAAGTATTCGGCGATATCAAAGCCCGTCATATCAGGCAACTGGATATCTAGGAACACCAGATCGTAAATTTCAGGGTCAAACATCTCCATCGCTTCTGCACCGTTCATCGCCACTGAGACTTCGTGGCCCATACTCTCCAGTAACGAGCGAGCAACGGTGATATTGAGTTCAATATCTTCAACCATAAAAATATTCAATTCTTGCGATTGAAGCGACGCCACAGCTTGAGGGACTGCCACTTCAATCAATGGCACGCGAATGGTCACAGTAAAGGTACTACCAAAGCCCTCTTCACTCGAAACAGTGATATCGCCATCCATCATGTTAATCAGCTGCTTCGATACCGCTAGGCCAATGCCTGTACCCACTGCATGCAAGTTGTCTTTGCCAGACTTCACTTGGTAGTACATGGCGAAGATCTTATCCAGTTCAGCTTCTGGAATACCAATCCCGCTATCTTCAATCTCCATAATGATATGAGCATGTTCATCAATGACTTCAGAGCTCACGGTCATCACCACACCGCCCTCTTTAGTAAACTTCATCGCATTACTAATCAGGTTCCAAAGTACCTGACGCAGTCGGGTTGCATCGACCTCAATTCCAGTCGGTAAATCACTCAATCTTTCGAGATCAAAACGCAGCCCTTTTTGCGACGCCATCAATGCAGAAATGCTCTCCATCTCCGCGACAAATTCCTCAAAGTTTAGCGCTGAAGGGAAAAGCTCCAGTTTACGACGGTCAAACTTATCCATATCAATAATATCGTTAAAGATATTGCCCAAAGTGATCGCACTAACGTTGATGGTTTGCATGTGACTGCGCTGCTCTTGGGTCATTTGCGTATCTAGCAACATGCGGCTTAAACCAACAATACCATTTAACGGCGTTCGCAATTCATGGCTAATGGTCGAGATAAACGTTGTTTTATCGCGACTGGCTTTTTCTAATGACTCTTCATGACGCTTACGCTCGGTAATATCACGACCAAAGCCGACCAAACCAAGGTGACGACCATCTTTGCTATAGAAAGGCACCTTACGCAGTTCAAAGTAGTTACGGCGCCCATCAGGGTATTCCAACCATTGTTCATAGGTTAAGGCTTGATTGTCTGAAAATACTTTTTGGTCGGTATCAACAATTTGTTGGGCAACTTCTTTGCTGTAGACATCCCACGGAGTGAGACCAACCAATTGACTCTCTTTCTTACCGGTTAGTTCTTCCATCGCTCTGTTACAGCCAGAGAAAACGCCTTCAGCATTACGGTAATAGATCAAATCAGGTGACGCATCGATAAACGAGCGCAGCAGCGCAGTTCGCTCCGCAAGTTCAACTTGAGTTTTTTCACGCTGATAGACCTCATTCTCAAGATCTTTCATCGCTTCTTCGCGCGCTTCTTCCGCCTTAATACGCTCTTCAATTTCTTGATTCAGTTTGGCGATGTTCTGTTGCAGCTGGTTATTCAGCTCTTGGTCACGAGAACGCATATCTTTGAGTTTTGAAACTAACTTAGAAAGGCGTTGGCGGGACTCTTCCAACTGATCGACAACCACCGAAAGAAAATAGACCGCCCAAGGGGTGATAAGCAGGCCAAAGAAGACAGAGCGGACGATATCGATATCATCCACATGACCATTGAGAACGAGCGTGATACCGACTTGAACAACGACCGCAAGCGCGACTAAAGCCAAAGCAAGTAAGATGGAGAAACGCAAAATACCCAATTTGACCAGAAGGTCGACATAATACTGGGCGAGATTTTTTATCGGTTTCATTGAAAGCTCCGCGAAAAAACGATAGATAAATTCTACCTGTTTTACCTAGCGACAGCTAAAAGAATCCTTAGTCAACAAAACGTTAATTCTCTGATGTGTGATGCACACAGGTTTGGTTACGACCATTGGCTTTCGCCTGATAGAGAGCACTATCTGCTAAGGCAACGATGGACTCACTATTGTCGAGTGGCTGCGGTACCAAAGAAACGAGACCAATACTGGCCGTGACGATGTCTGATACGTTAGAAGAATTATGAGCGAGCGCTAACTCAGCGACGCCTTGATGGATACGCTGGGCAACTTTCTTCGCCCCTTCAGCAGTAGTGTTAGGCAAGATAAAAGCAAACTCTTCACCACCATAACGAGCCACACTGTCGCTAGAGCGAGGCAATACCTTTTTGAACACCTCTGCGACTTTAATCAATGCTTCATCGCCACGTTGGTGGCCGTAAAAGTCATTAAAGCCTTTAAAGTAGTCAATGTCACACAGCATCACCGTCATTGGCTGCTGCTCTCGAATGTGGACATGCCACAATATATCAAGCTGCTCATCAAAACGGCGGCGGTTAGCGATCTGTGTCAGGCTATCAATGAAACTCAACCTTTCTAACTCTTGGTTAGCTTCTTCTAATTTTTGTTCCGCAAGGTATCGCTCCGATACATCACGCGCCATCACGAGCACCCCATTTGTCCCAGAGGCTGGATCTCTGAAAGGAGATTTAACTACATCGTACCAAATGAACTGGCCGTTGCTATTTACCACACGGTCGATATAACGCAGGGACTTACCTTCATGAAGAACTTTGTTGTCTGTTTCTGATAGGCGACTGTAGGACTCATTAGGAATGACGTCTTGCAAGCGCTTACCAATAAGGTCATTCACTTCAGCAATACCAAGTGCTTTAACAAAAGGCTGGTTACACGCTTGGTAAACCATATTTTCGTTAAAGATACCAATAGAATCGGGGCTCGATTCTAATATGTTTTGTAAAATCGTATCGCGCTGGGCCAGTGCCACTTCGGTATCTTTACGCTTTTCCATCTCATCACGCAGACTCTTTTGCATGTCATGCCAATCGGTCACATCATGGCTAATGCCCAAGGTGCCAATTTTCTCACCGCTCGAAGAAATCAATGCGCTTTGATAGCTCTCAAGCAAGCAACTACGGCCATCTGGCGTCACAGTCCAACGTCTTTTACTCGCTCGCCCTTTAATTACCCCTTCGATATCAGCGACGCCTTCACCTTCTCGGTTATGCCAAAAACGTTGGAATGCTCGGTTGCTTGAAATAAGTCGACCATCTTTATCTTTAATAAAAATCAGCTCAGATAAATTATCGAAAGCACTTTTTACAATCGATAAAGAGTTCACTTGATTCTTTAACTCGGCATCCGTTTCTTGGTGAGTAGAAAAGTAGAGCAACCAAACACTTCGGCGACGAAAAATGGTTTTACGTCCGACCACATCCAGATCAATTCTACGGCTTTTTGATAATGGCCAACTGATGGTGTGAGATGAGAAAAAGCGTCCGGTGAATGGTGACACTGAAGTCAGTAAAAACTTCGGGGTAACCAGATCAGGTAACATGAAATTTTTGCCAACTCGGCGAACGCCGAGTACTTGGCTCGCAACCGAGTTGGCAAGCAGCAATTCGCCACTCTTGCTATCGATTAAAAGTAAAGCATTGGGAGTGGTAACCAAAAGCTCAACTAAATGAGCTTGGTTACGAGCGTAGATCGCAGCCGTGATAATAATCGCGAGTAAGATGACAACAAGATCAAAACCATGCCCGTGGGTCGTGTCCCACAACCAAACTAATACTTGCTCCATCCCAATACTCAAACTCTATGCTATACCCATTGTAAGGGTACAAAAGATATCAGCTTATTGCTTACTATTCAGCCTTTAATATTGGTTTTGTGTATATAAATGGTTGATTAATTAACGTCCCCTGAGCCCCCTCTAGGTTCAAGGTGCGACCAATCTCCGTCATCGCCAACCATCGATTCTCACACCACAACGGAGCAAGAAGCGTTGGTCTTCTCGCCGCTGAAGAAACTCGGTGATAGACCACTTCGGGTGGTGTCATACGGATCATTTCACTGGCAATTGAGACATACTCATCAAGCTCAGGAGCTTCAAGTCGTCCCGCCTTCCAGGCTTTGGCCATCGTACTGCCTTCAACAATGTGCAATCCATGCAGCTTGATACCATCAGTCCCAACCGCCAGCACTTGTTCCATAGTCGCGATATTATCTTCGCGCGTTTCTTTCGGTAACCCGACAATTAAGTGGGTGCACACTTTAATACCTAACGCTCGGGCGCGCTTGGTGATCTCGGCATAACATTCAAAATCATGACCGCGATTAATACGCTTAAGCGTCTGATTGTTCGCCGTTTGTAATCCAAGCTCCAACCAGATCTCATAACCTTGTTCGACATAGCCTGACAACAAATCCAACACCGCGTCAGGCACGCAATCAGGGCGGGTGCCAACACAAAGTCCAACAATATCAGCTGCTTTTAATGCTTCCTCATACATGTTTTTCAACACTTGCACTTCCGCATATGTGCTGGTGTAGGCTTGAAAGTAAGCGAGGTACTTTTTCGCTCGATCAATTTCACCGGCACGATCAATCAACTGATCGTGAATACTTTTGGCTTGAGCCTCTTCATCTGCGAACGACGCAACATTGCAAAACGTACAGCCGCCACGACCTATGGTGCCATCACGATTGGGACAACTAAATCCGCCATGCAAAGTCAGCTTGTGTACTTTCTCTCCGTAACGACGTTGTAAGTCTTGTCCAATGGTGTTGACTAGCTCATGAAGTTGCATATTTACTCTTACCCGTAGATCGAAATGAATATCATTAAGATTTGTGTAATTTAATTACAGTTTTGAAAAATAATCGAGTGCGAAATGTAACGATTTCAAACAGGTGATAAGTTAAGCAAAGTCAATAAACATGCAGAAATAACGTGCCTCAGGCTGATTGTTATGTAGAAGTTAAACATATTATTCATTTAAACGACGAAAAAAGTGGGCAACAGAGTCGAGTTTTGATTGCATTTCCGCCTAACTAAATTGTAGGATACTTACAGATTTTGCTGTTTTATGTATTTTAAATTACATACAAATTCGGCAAAACATCGGTGTTTTCCAACTCCTACCTATATAAATCACTAGATTGTGATACAAAAAAAATGGATTACACCAAGGATTGTTTTTCTCGCAATATTTTTCCTGCGAGATACGGAATGGAATCAAAGTCACCAACCTAGGCGACTTCGAATCATAAAAATAAAGGACAGGACGTAGAACTAGTTTCGACTAGCCCAATTGCGCCTATTTGAACTGGAAGGATGTATCCATGGTAGATAGAGAGCAAAGATCACAAGGTCTTTATACTCCAGAGCTGGAGCATGACGCTTGTGGTATCGGTTTTGTTGCTCACCTTAAAAACCGCAAATCACACGCAGTAGTTACGCAAGCACTCGACATGCTTGCTCGTATGGAACACCGTGGCGGTCAAGGCTGTGACCCATGCTCGGGTGACGGTGCAGGTATCTTGCTACAAAAACCTCATGAGTTTCTGTTAGAAGAAGCGGTAAAACTTGGTATCAAGTTACCTTCTTTTGAAAAATACGGTGTCGGTGTTGTACTTTTCCCTAAAGATGAACACAAACGTGCTCAATGTCGCGATATTCTAGAACGTAACGCACAACGCCTTGAACTAGACGTCATTGGCTACCGTGTTCTGCCAACTGATAACTCGATGATTGGTGCAGATCCACTCAGTACTGAGCCTCAGTTTGAACACGTATTTATTTCTGGTGGCCCAAGCATCACTCCAGAAGAGCTAGAGCGTAAGTTATATGTACTGCGTAATTACACCGTTCGTGTATGTCTAGAGAGCGTGTCTAACATTGGCGATGACTTCTACATCAACTCTATGTCTTACAAGACCGTGGTGTACAAAGGTCAGCTAACAACAGAGCAAGTACCTCAGTACTTCTTAGATCTACAGAATCCAACCATGGTGAGCGCACTCGCACTGGTTCACTCTCGTTTCTCTACCAATACATTCCCGCGCTGGCGCCTTGCTCAGCCTTTCCGTTACATTGCTCACAATGGTGAAATCAACACAGTTCGCGGTAACCTGAACTGGATGAAAGCCCGTGAAGCAATCATCGAATCTGACCTGTTCACTCAGGCTGAGATCGATATGTTATTGCCTATCTGTCAAGAAGGCAGTTCGGACTCATCAAACTTCGATATGGCGCTAGAGCTCCTAGTTCTATCTGGTCGTAGCCTGCCACATGCGTTAATGATGATGATTCCTGAAGCATGGCAAGAAAACAAAAACATGGATCCAACACGTCGCGCGTTTTATCAATACCACGCCAACGTAATGGAACCATGGGATGGCCCAGCATCAGTATGTTTCACTGACGGTGTTCAAGTTGGTGCAACACTTGACCGTAACGGTCTGCGTCCTTCTCGCTACACAGTGACCAAAGATGATTTCCTAGTAATGGCATCGGAATCTGGCGTTGTTGAGATTGAGCCAGAGAATGTTGAGTTCCGTGGTCGTCTACAGCCTGGTCGTATCTTCGTTGCTGACCTAGAGCAAGGCCGAATCATTTCAGATGAAGAAGTGAAAGATGGTATCGCTAACGCACAACCTTACGAGAAGTGGGTAGAAGAGAACCTGCTAAGTCTGAAGAAACTGCCAGATGCGAGCAACGAATTCAGTCAGCCATCACCAGAGAAGCTACTGCACAAACAGCAAGCATTCGGTGTTAGCTCTGAAGAAGTCAACGAAATCATCGTACCGATGGCGAAAGATGGTAAAGAGCCTCTTTCTGCAATGGGTGCCGACTGGCCACTAGCGATTCTTTCGCACCAGTCACAACATCTTTCAAACTACTTTAAACAGCTGTTCGCTCAGGTAACCAACCCGCCAATCGACCCGATTCGTGAGCGTATGGTTATGTCGCTGAACACTTACCTTGGTAAGGATCAGAACCTGCTTGCTGAGTCTCCAGAGCACTGTCAAAAAGTAGAGCTTGAGTCGCCTGTTCTCTCTAATTCTGAGCTTGAGAAACTGCGTGCTATCGATAACGAGCACCTTCAAGCGAAGACACTAGACATCGTATTCCAAGCAAGTGAAGACGAAGGCAAACTAGAGCGTGCACTAAAGCGTATCTGTCAGTACGCAGAAGATGCCGTTATTGATGGTTACTCAATCATCCTTCTGACTGACCGCGCTGTTAACTCTAACCACGCCGCTATTCCAGCAATGCTTGCGGTTGGCGCTGTTCACCACCACCTAATCCGCAAGGGTCTACGTGCGAAATGTGACATCGTGGTTGAGACAGGTGATGCGCGTGAGACGCACCACTTCGCAACGCTAATCGGTTACGGTGCAAACGCAGTTAACCCATACCTAGTTATTGAAACAATGGTTGAGCTGCAACGCACTAAGAAACTAGATCCAGAAACAAACATTCGTGATCTATTTGAGAACTACCGTCAATCGATCAATGGCGGCCTACTGAAGATCTTCTCGAAAATGGGTATCTCTACGCTACAGTCTTACCACGGTGCACAGATCTTTGAAGCGCTTGGTATCAGCAAGTCTGTAGTCGATAAATACTTCACAGGTACGGTTTCACGCATACAAGGTCTAACGATCGACGACATCGCGAAAGAAGTACTCGTGCGTCACCGCATTGGTTACCCAACACGTGAAATCCCAGTACAAGTTCTTGATGTTGGTGGTGTTTACCAGTGGAAACAGCGTGGTGAAAAGCACCTGTTTAACCCTGAAACGATTTCACTACTGCAAGAGTCGACTCGTAACAAAGATTACGCTCAGTTCAAGAAATATGCGAAAGCGGTTGATGACCAAGGCGATAACGCAGCAACGCTACGTAGCCAGTTAGACTTTGTTAAGAACCCAGCAGGTTCAATCCCACTAGAAGAAGTCGAGCCAATCGAAAGCATCCTTAAGCGTTTCGCGACAGGTGCTATGTCATTCGGCTCTATCTCTTACGAAGCACACTCCACACTGGCAGTTGCGATGAACCGCATCGGCGCGAAATCAAACTCTGGTGAAGGTGGTGAAGACCCAACTCGTTTCGAACGTAAAGAAAACGGTGACTGGGAACGCTCTGCAATCAAACAGGTGGCTTCAGGCCGCTTTGGTGTGACGTCTTACTACCTAACTAACGCAGATGAGCTACAGATCAAGATGGCTCAAGGTGCGAAACCAGGTGAAGGTGGTCAGCTACCAGGTGATAAGGTTGATGACTGGATCGGTGCAACACGTCACTCGACTCCGGGCGTAGGTCTAATCTCGCCACCACCACACCACGATATCTACTCAATCGAAGATTTGGCTCAGCTAATCTACGACTTGAAGAACGCGAACCGTGCTGGCCGTGTCAACGTGAAGCTCGTATCGGAAGCTGGCGTAGGTACTATCGCCTCAGGTGTAGCCAAAGCGAAAGCTGACGTTGTACTTATCGCAGGTTTCGATGGCGGTACAGGTGCATCACCGATGTCGTCTATCCGTCATACAGGTCTACCTTGGGAGCTTGGTCTAGCGGAAACGCACCAAACACTTCTAAAGAATGGCCTACGTAACCGTATCGTGGTTCAGTCTGATGGTCAGATGAAGACACCTCGCGACCTAGCAGTAGCAACACTACTTGGCGCTGAAGAATGGGGCGTGGCAACCGCTGCATTGGTTGTTGAAGGCTGTATCATGATGCGTAAGTGTCATAAGAACACCTGTCCGGTAGGTATCGCAACTCAGAACAAGACACTACGTGAGCGCTTCGATGGCCGCGTAGAAGATGTTGTCACCTTCTTCCAATACATGGCTGAAGGCCTGCGTGAAGTAATGGCTGAGCTAGGCTACCGCACTATCGATGAGATGGTTGGTCAATCACATAAATTGAAAGTTCGTGATGATATCGGCCACTGGAAGTACAAGAATCTCGATCTAACGCCTGTGCTACATATCGAGCAAGCGCGTGAAGACGATGGTGTATACAACCAAACGCAGCAAAACCACAACCTAGAAGACGTTCTCGACCGTAAGTTGATTCAAGCGGCTATTCCTGCACTTGAGAAAGGTGAAGCAGTCAATGCTGAGTTCCCTATCATCAACACAGACCGCTCTGCAGGTACCATGCTGTCGAACGAAATCTCGAAGGTGTACAAAGATGCCGGTCTCCCTCAACCAATGAACGTGAAGTTCAACGGTAGTGCAGGTCAATCATTCGGTGCATTCCTTGCGAAAGGCGTTAAGTTCGAAGTTGAAGGCGACGCCAACGACTACTGGGGTAAAGGTCTATCTGGCGGTACGCTAGTACTTTACCCAGATGCTAAATCGACTATCGTCGCTGAAGATAACATCGTTGTTGGTAACGTATGTTTCTACGGTGCAACTTCGGGTGAGTCTTACATTCGCGGTATGGCTGGTGAGCGTTTCTGTGTTCGTAACTCAGGTGCGAAAGTTGTTGTTGAAGGTGTCGGTGACCACGGTTGTGAATACATGACGGGTGGTGTTGCGGTAATCCTTGGCTCAACAGGTCGTAACTTTGCGGCTGGTATGAGTGGTGGTGTGGCTTACGTTTGGGACAAGTCTGGTGACTTTGAAACTAAGCTCAACCCAGAACTGGTCGACCTCGACCCAATCGAAGCAGAAGATCGTGAACTACTTAAAGAAATGCTAACCAAGCAAGTTCAATTCACAGGAAGTGAAGTTGCTCAGTCTTTCCTTGATAACTTTGAAGCAAGCCTAGCCTCTATGGTTAAGGTAATGCCGCGTGACTACAAAGCGGTTCTTCAAAAGCGTAAGGCTGAATCAGAGCAAGCACAAACGGAACAAGTGGAGGCAGTATAATGGGTAAGCCTACTGGATTTTTAGAACATGGTCGCGAGCTTCCAAAGAAGCTCGACCCATCGGTTCGTATTGAAGACAACAAAGAATTCGTTCTGAACGAAGAGTTTGGTGACAAGATCAATACTCAGGCTTCTCGTTGTATGGACTGTGGTGTTCCTTTCTGTCACAGCGGTTGTCCGATTGGTAACATCATTCCTGAGTTCAATGACGCGGTATACCGTGACAGCTGGGAAGAAGCTTGGAACATTCTAAGTTCAACCAATAACTTCCCTGAGTTTACTGGTCGTGTTTGTCCATCACCTTGTGAAAGTGCATGTGTTCTTGGCATCAACCAAGATCCAATCACCATCTGTAATATCGAGAAAACGATTGTAGAAACTGCGTACCGTGAAGGGTACGCAAAACCTAAAACGCCTCGTTCACGTACGGGTAAAACCATTGCAATCATCGGCTCTGGCCCTGCAGGTCTTGCAGCGGCTGAGCAGCTAAACAGTGCTGGTCACTCAGTGACAGTATTTGAGCGTGATGAAAAAGTCGGTGGTCTACTGCGCTTTGGTATCCCTGATTTTAAACTGGGCATGGATGTCATTGACCGTAAGATCAACCTAATGGCTGAAGCGGGCGTTGAGTTCAAAGTAAACCAACACGTTGGGGTTAGCGTAAATGCTCAGCAACTACGTCAAGAATTTGATGTAGTGCTACTAACAGGTGGTTCAACGGTTCCTCGTGATTTGCCAGTACCGGGTCGTGAGCTGAAAGGTGTTCACTTCGCAATGGAATTCCTAGGCCAAAACAATCGCCGTGCAAACGATATGGATCTTAAGGGTGAAGAAATTCACGCTAAAGATAAGCATGTTGTGGTTATCGGTGGCGGTGATACTGGCTCTGACTGTGTTGGTACGTCTAACCGTCATAAAGCAGCAAGCGTGACTCAAGTTGAAATCATGCCGATTCCACCAGAGAAACGTCCTGCAAATATGCCTTGGCCTCAATACCCAATGATCATGAAGACAACCACTTCTCATGAAGAAGGTTGTGAGCGTCATTGGAATATCCTGACTAAGGAATTTATTGGTAACGATAAAGGTGAAGTCACTGGTTTACGTATTGCTGACATCGTTTGGCAAGACGCGAAACCAGGTGAGCGCCCAGGTTTTGAAGAAGTAGCAAACTCTGAGCGTGTGATTCCATGTGATATGGCATTCCTTGCAATGGGCTTCCTTCACCCAGAACCAACAGGTGTGTTAGCGCAACTAGATATCAAACTGGATGAGCGCGGTAATGTCGCGACTGAAGGTTTTGCAACTAACCAAAAAGGTGTCTTTGCCGCAGGTGATATGCGTACTGGCCAGTCTTTGGTTGTACGTTGTATCAACGAAGGTCGTGAATGTGCCATTGCCATTGATGATTACCTAATGGGTAACTCAAACCTAGAGGCGAAAGCAGACTCATTGATGCTATCTGCATAATCTCTAGCCACCCAAGCTGCTTCCTTTAGTAGATTCTGGGTGGCAAAGATTAAATAAACAATCCTTCCAAACTTTATGATTTGACCAGTACATTGTGCTGGTCTTTTTTATTTTTCCGAAACAGACAATGTTGCAAAAATGTAACATTAAAAACCTTAAGCTTCTGAATTATATAGACTATTACAGCGTATTAAGTGGTAAATCGCACATTGGCATGATTTTCCACCAAGAACTTGACCTTTTTTACAATAACCTATACGTTGTGAAGTCGATGAAAAATATTTCCTCAATATTTGTTAATAGTTCTAACGGAATTTAGTGCATATTTATACAAATAATAACAATTAGAACGAATAGTTAGTCATATATACCAACCCTTTTAATGTTGGTAGTTCTGTCGGGAGACAGGTGAAGCAAAGGGAGAATTGCAATGGCTCTATATGATCCTAATCTTGAAAAAGATAACTGTGGATTTGGCTTGATTGCACACATGGAAGGTGAACCAAGCCATAAATTGGTACGTACTGCCATTTCTGCACTAGACCGAATGACCCACCGTGGCGGTATTGCGGCAGATGGCAAAACCGGTGATGGTTGTGGTCTATTACTACAAAAACCGGACTCTTATCTGCGTTTAATCGCTGAAGAAAATGGCTTTAACCTTGGCAAGCAATATGCCGTAGGTATGATTTTCTTCAATCAAGATCCTGCTAAAGCGAAACTAGCCAAAGATGTTATAAACCAAGAGCTTGCGCAAGAGACCTTGACCGTTTCGGGTTGGCGTGAAGTGCCAACTAACTCAGCGGTGCTAGGCCCAATCGCAGTAGATTCGCTGCCAAATATTCAGCAAGTTTTTATTTCAGCTCCTGCTGGTTGGCGTGAACGCGATATTGAACGTCGCCTTTATATTGCCCGCCGACGTATTGAAAAACAGATCACTGATGATAGTGACTTCTATATCTGTAGCCTGTCGACTCAAGTGATGGTCTATAAAGGCTTATGTATGCCTGCAGACCTGCCACGCTTCTATTTAGATCTTGCAGATCTTCGTATGGAGTCGGCGATCTGTCTGTTCCACCAGCGCTTCTCAACCAACACGCAACCTCGTTGGCCACTTGCTCAGCCGTTCCGCTATTTAGCACACAATGGTGAGATTAATACCATTGAAGGTAACCGCCAATGGGCGCGGGCGCGTGCTTACAAGTTCTCGTCGCCGCTATTGCCAGATCTAAAGACCGCGGCACCATTCGTCAATGAAACAGGTTCCGACTCTTCAAGTCTCGACAACATGCTGGATCTGTTCTTGGCTGGCGGTATGGATATCTTCCGTGCGATGCGCATGCTGGTTCCGCCAGCATGGCAAAACCACCCAGATATGGACCCTGATCTGCGCGCCTTTTACGACTTTAACTCCAAACACATGGAGCCGTGGGATGGCCCTGCGGGAATCGTTCTATCTGATGGACGCTACGCAGCCTGTAACTTAGACCGTAACGGCCTACGCCCTGCTCGCTATGTGATTACTAAAGACAAGCTAATCACACTCGCATCTGAAGTGGGGATTTGGGATTACGCGCCAGATGAGGTGGCTGAGAAAGGCCGCGTCGGGCCGGGTGAACTACTAGTGATCGATACTCGCCGAGGCAAACTATGGCAGTCGAGCGAAATTGATAATGACCTTAAAGGTCGCCACCCTTACCGCGAATGGATGGATAACAACGTCCATAAGCTGACCCCATTCTCCCAATTACCGGATGATAAAGTGGGTCAGCGCAGCTTCGCCGAAGACCAGCTTAAGACTTACCAGAAACAGTTTGCGATGAGCAACGAGGAAGTCGATCAAGTGCTACGCGTACTTGGAGATATGGGACAAGAAGCTGTCGGTTCAATGGGTGATGATACCCCTATGGCGGTGCTTTCTTCTAAAGAGCGTCTAGTCACCGACTATTTCCGCCAGAAGTTTGCTCAGGTAACGAACCCGCCAATCGACCCGCTACGTGAAAAGCATGTTATGTCACTGGCCACCAGTATTGGCCAAGAGATGAACGTGTTCTGCGAAACGGATGGACACGCCCACCGCGTAACCTTTGGTTCACCGGTTCTGCTCTATTCTGATATGCAGCAACTGCTGGAACTGAATGACGAATACTATCGCAGCACGATACTCGATATAAATTATGATCCAGAAGAGAAAGATCTAGAGAAAGCGATCCAAGACCTGTGTGACCAAGCGGTTGAAGTGGTACAAGATGGTACTGTGCTGGTTGTGTTATCAGACCGCAACCTCAAGAAAGGGCGATTGCCAATTCCGGCAGCAATGGCCGTCGGCGCCGTTCAAAGCCGCCTGATCGATGCTAACTTGCGTTGCGATGCCAACATAATTGCAGAAACAGGTACCGTGCGTGATCCTCACCAATTTGCGGTGCTGCTTGGTTTTGGCGCAACAGCGGTCTACCCATACTTAGCCTACGAGGCGCTTGGCAAAGTCATCGACGATGGTGGCATTGATAAGAGCTATCGCGAAGTGATGCAGAACTACCAATACGGCATCAATAAAGGTCTATATAAGATCATGTCGAAGATGGGTATTTCGACGGTTGCTTCCTACCGCTGTTCACAACTGTTTGAAGCGGTTGGCCTAAGCCAAGATATCGTTAACTTGTGCTTTAAAGGTGTTACGACACGCATTCAAGGTGCCAACTTCGAAGATTTCGAGCAAGACATTTACAATTTATCTCGTAAAGCTTGGGCAAAACGCAAGCCTATCGAACATGGTGGTTTGCTCAAGTATGTTCACGGCGGCGAGTACCATGCTTACAACCCTGATGTGGTCGGCACACTGCAACAAGCGGTCAAATCTGGTGAATCATCAGACTACAAGAGCTTTGCTAAGCAGGTCAACGAGCGCCCTATTGCGATGCTGCGTGACTTAATGCAGTTGAAAAAGGCTGACGCCCC
The DNA here is from genome assembly GCF_000176235.1 of Vibrio orientalis CIP 102891 = ATCC 33934. Classification (NCBI taxonomy): domain Bacteria; kingdom Pseudomonadati; phylum Pseudomonadota; class Gammaproteobacteria; order Vibrionales; family Vibrionaceae; genus Vibrio; species Vibrio orientalis. Next base: position 2,005,274 of record NZ_ACZV01000005.1, read on the forward strand.
ACTTCCACTTGAGCAGATTGAACCAAGTAACGAACTGTTTAAGCGCTTCGACTCGGCGGCGATGTCTATTGGTGCACTTAGCCCAGAAGCACACGAAGCTCTTGCCACTGCAATGAACCGCTTAGGTGGCTATTCAAACTCAGGTGAAGGTGGTGAAGACCCACGTCGCTTCGGCACTGAACGTAACTCGCGCATTAAGCAGATTGCTTCCGGCCGCTTTGGTGTCACGCCGCACTATCTGACTAACGCCGATGTGCTGCAAATTAAAGTGGCGCAAGGTGCTAAGCCAGGCGAAGGGGGTCAGCTGCCGGGCCATAAAGTAACCGCTGAAATAGCGAAACTTCGTTACTCAGTACAAGGCGTGACGCTCATTTCACCGCCACCGCACCATGATATTTACTCAATTGAAGACTTGGCCCAGCTAATCTTCGACCTAAAACAAGTCAATCCGAAAGCTCTAGTTTCAGTAAAACTGGTCTCTGAACCGGGCGTTGGCACTATCGCCACCGGTGTTGCGAAAGCTTATGCCGACCTTATCACCATCTCCGGCTATGATGGCGGCACTGCGGCTAGCCCGCTGACCTCAGTAAAATACGCTGGCAGCCCTTGGGAACTTGGCCTAGCTGAAACTCAGCAAGCACTCGTTGCGAATGGCCTGCGCCATAAGATTCGCTTGCAAGTCGATGGTGGCCTTAAGACCGGCCTTGATGTCGTGAAAGCCGCTATCTTAGGTGCTGAAAGCTTTGGCTTTGGTACTGCGCCTATGGTCGCAATGGGCTGTAAGTTCTTACGTATTTGTCACCTTAATAACTGTGCGACCGGTGTTGCTACTCAAGATGACACGCTACGTAGAGAGTACTTCAAAGGCCTACCTGAAATGGTGATGAACTACTTTGTTGGCCTAGCTGATGAAGTCCGTGAGTTACTGGCTGAACTTGGTGTCGAGAAGCTGACCGATTTAATTGGACGCACTGATCTACTCGAGGCTGTAGAAGGGATGACGGCGAAGCAGAGCAAGCTCGATCTTTCAAACATCTTGGAAGCTCCAGTTTCACCGCAAGGTCATCCTGTTTACTGGACGGAGCCAAATGCGCCGTTTGATAAAGCAGAGCTCAACCAGAAAATTATTGAAGATGCTCTAGCAGCGGTAGAAGCAAAACAATCCGCTGACTTTTTCTATAACGTCATCAACACCGACCGTTCTATTGGCGCTCGACTATCTGGTGAAATCGCCAAGCGTTATGGCAACCAAGGTATGGCTGCCAAACCCATTAAGCTCCACCTTGATGGCACTGCCGGACAATCTTTCGGTGTATGGAATGCCGGAGGCGTTGAGCTTTATCTAACCGGTGATGCCAACGACTACGTGGGTAAAGGTATGGCAGGCGGCAAGATCGTCATCAAACCACACCAAGGCACTGCGTTTAAGTGTAATGAAGCCACCATCATTGGTAATACCTGCCTATACGGAGCAACCGGAGGTAAACTATTTGCCGCAGGTACCGCAGGTGAGCGTTTCGGTGTGCGTAACTCAGGCACGATTGCCGTGATTGAAGGTGCTGGCGACAACGCATGTGAGTACATGACGGGCGGTATTGTCGCGATACTTGGCGCGACGGGTGTTAACTTTGGTGCAGGTATGACTGGCGGTTTCGCTTACGTCTTGGATAAGAATGATGACTTCCAAGGCCGAGTAAATGAAGAGTCAGTCGAGGCGGTTGCTCTATCTGACTTACATATTCACCAAGAACATCTACGTGGTCTAATTGCAGAGCACCTAGAAGAAACCGGCTCAGTGCATGCGGAAGATATTTTGGCGAACTTTGATGAATGGATTCCAAAGTTCTACTTGGTGAAACCAAAAGCGGCAGATCTCAACACTCTGCTTGGTCACCAAAGCCGCAGCGCTGCAGAACTGCGCGTTCAAGCCCAGTAAGTCATGGAGGATGTATAGAACATGAGCCAGAACGTATACCAATTTATCGACGTACAACGTGTAGATCCTGCGAAAAAACCAATTAAAATTCGTAAGATTGAATTCGTCGAAATCTACGAACCTTTTACTAAACAACAAGCAACTGCCCAAGCGGATCGCTGTTTAGACTGTGGTAACCCTTACTGTGAATGGAAATGTCCGGTTCACAACTATATCCCTCAGTGGCTAAAGTTGGCTAACGAGGGGCGCATTATCGAAGCGGTGGAATTGTCCCACCAAACCAATAGCTTACCTGAGGTCTGTGGCCGCGTATGTCCACAAGACCGACTGTGTGAAGGATCTTGTACTCTTAACGATGATTTCGGGGCCGTCACGATCGGTAATATTGAAAAATATATTACTGACAAAGCTTTTGAGATGGGCTGGAAACCAGACATGTCGAAAGTCGAATGGACCGACAAAAAGGTGGCAATTATTGGTGCAGGTCCTGCTGGTCTCGCAGCGGCTGATATTCTGGTGCGAAATGGCGTTAAACCTGTGGTATTTGACCGTTACCCAGAAGTTGGTGGGCTACTCACCTTCGGTATCCCTTCATTCAAGCTCGAAAAAGGGGTGATGGAAAACCGCCGCAAAGTCTTTAGCGAAATGGGCGTTGAGTTCCGCCTTAATACTGAAGTGGGCCAAGATATCCAAATGCAGCAACTTATTGATGACTACGATGCGGTGTTCCTTGGCGTCGGTACCTACAAAAACATGCGTGCTGGCCTTGAGAACGAAGATGCACCTGGTGTGTACGATGCCCTGCCTTTCCTCGTTTCCAACACTTATAAAGTGATGGATTTAGAGGACGACAAGCCATTCATTGATATGAAAGGCCAGAAAGTGGTGGTGCTTGGTGGCGGTGATACTGCAATGGACTGTGTTCGCACCTCTATTCGCCAAAATGCAGACCACGTCATCTGTGCTTACCGTCGAGATGAAGCCAATATGCCAGGCTCTCGCCGCGAGGTGAAAAATGCCAAAGAAGAAGGGGTTAACTTTATGTTCAACCTGCAACCTCTTGGCTTAGAAGTTGATGCTTCAGGCAAAGTTTCTGGTGTTAAGGTGGTGAAGACTGCTCTTGGTGAGCCAGATGAAGCAGGACGTCGCCGTCCGGAGCCAGTAGAAGGCAGTGAACACGTGCTTGAAGCCGATGCGGTAATCATGGCATTCGGTTTCCAGCCACATAAAATGGCTTGGCTTGAACCTTATGGCGTCGAACTCGATCAATGGGGGCGTATCCAAGCGCCTTCTGAGCAAGAATTTATGTTCCAAACCAGTAATAAAAAGATCTTTGCTGGTGGCGACGCCGTTCGCGGCTCGGATCTGGTCGTGACCGCGATTGATGAAGGGCGAAAAGCAGCAGAAGGCATTCTCGATTATCTAGAAGTCTGATCCAATTTTAGCTCTATCAATATCACAAAAGGATCCTATGATTGGATCCTTTTTTCTTGCGTTACATATAATTAAGCCACAATAACAAACAGGAATTCAACATGAAGAAAGCCGCTCTCCTTTCCATTGCTGTGTTGGGTTTAACCGCTTGTAGCCAAGGAGTTCAAACCATGACGGATCGTTCTGCTTCACCATGTGGTGATAAACCCAACTGTGTCTCAACCCAAGATAACCGGGAGAAATATCAGCTCGCCCCATTCTCCCTAACAGCAGATGCAAATATCGACAGTATTGAACAAGCAGCCCTCACGCTAGCCGGAGCTAAAACCGCGGTCAAAGAAAGTGGTTACTTACGTGTTGAGTGTACCTCTAAGATCATGCGCTTTGTTGACGACTTAGAGCTAAAAATTGAAGGCGATAAACTACTAGTACGCTCTGAGTCACGTGTTGGCTATTCGGATTTTGGCGTTAACCGAAAGCGAGCCGATGAGCTGCGCGAGAGACTAAAAGAAAGTGGCCTTATCAAGTAGATAACGAGCGGCCAGAGACAAAAAACCGAAGCATTAGGCTTCGGTTTTTTTATTCGCGGGAAAGCTAATTACTGCTCGGCTTCATCACGGAAAACAACAAGGCGCTTTGGCGCAACCTTACCGTCGCCATTAATTTCTGCAACACCAATAAAGAGTTTCTCTTCACCAGAAGTCATACGCAGTGGCGTCCCTTCTGGTGCGCCTAATACTTGTACTGGCATACCATGCTGTACTAGGTTGGTTAACTCAGCATTCAAATTCACCTCTGGCAAATCTTCAACTGCAGTATCCATTGGCAATAACAGCGGATCGAGCAACTCTTTAGGAGCAATTTCATCACGGTGTGCTTGCTCAAGTAGCTCATTTAACTGCTCAAGCGTCACCATCTTCTCATACGGGTATTTTGCAACCCCAGTACGACGAAGCATAGTCACATGAGCGCCACAACCTAGCATTTCACCCAGGTCATCGACGATAGTACGGATATAAGTGCCTTTAGAACAGTGTACTTCCATCTCCACTTCATCACCTTCAAAGCGATGCAGGACAATTTCATACACGGTAATCTTGCGTGATTCACGCGGCACTTCAATACCTTGACGAGCATACTCGTACAAAGGCTTGCCTTGATACTTCAACGCAGAAAACATTGAAGGCACTTGGTCAGATTCACCACGGAACTTATCGATACACTCTTCAAGCTTATCTAAAGAAACGTCTACTGGACGAGTCTCAACAACTTCACCATCTGAATCAGATGTATCGGTACGCTGACCTAATTTCGCGATAACTCGGTAACGTTTGTCAGAATCCAACAGGAACTGAGAAAACTTGGTTGCTTCACCAAGGCAAATTGGCAGCATACCTGTCGCTAGGGGATCCAGTGCACCGGTATGACCTGCTTTTTCTGCAAAGTAAATGCGCTTTACTTTTTGCAGTGCATCATTAGATGAAATGCCTGTTGGTTTATCCAAAAGGATAACGCCATTAATTGGACGACCTTTACGACGACGAGCCATTACTCTTCACCTGTCTGGTCTTCTTCGCGACCTGAATCTTGTTGCTTGCGCTTGTCTTCGCTGACCACTTCAGACACAAGGTTCGACATACGCATACCCTCAACTAGAGTATTGTCGTAGTAGAAGCGAACTTCTGGCGTTAGACGTAGACGAATGCGCTTACCTAGCATCATACGAATGTGCACTTCGTGCTCACGCAGTGCTTCTAGGCAAGATTCTGGTGTTTGCTCACCAATGCATAGGAAAGTAACGAATACTTTTGCATACGCTAGGTCACGTGACACTTCTACATCAGAAATGGTCACCATACCTAGGCGAGAATCACGAACTTCACGTTGAAGGATCATCGCAAGTTCTTTTTGCAGCTGCTGTGCAACACGCTGCGTGCGGCTAAATTCTTTTGACATATCTTTTCTCTTATTAGAAAGAATGGGGGGATGGATAAATTCCAGCCCCCCATGGCGTATTCAACAACCAATTACTGCTTATTCATCAATGAGTAAGCCAGCAATGTTAGTCAATTAGTCAAGAGTACGTTTAACTTCTACGATTTCGAATACTTCGATCTGGTCACCAACGCGAACATCATTGTAGTTCTTAACGCCGATACCACACTCGTAGCCGTTCTTAACTTCTTGAACGTCATCTTTAAAGCGACGAAGTGACTCTAGTTCACCTTCATAGATAACAACGTTCTCACGTAGTACGCGGATAGGGTTGCTACGTTTGATGATGCCTTCAGTAACCATACAACCAGCGATTGCGCCCAGTTTAGGTGACTTAAATACGTCACGTACTTCAGCAAGACCAATGATCTCTTGCTTGAATTCTGGAGCTAGCATGCCGCCCATTGCTTGTTTCACTTCATCAATCAATTGGTAAATGATTGAGTAGTAACGTAGGTCAACGTTAGCTGATTCAATTGCACGACGCGCTGAAGCATCTGCACGAACGTTGAAGCCAAGGATGATAGCGTTTGAAGCTTCAGCAAGAACAGCGTCAGTTTCAGTAATACCACCAACACCAGAACCTACGATGTTCACTTTCACTTCGTCAGTAGAAAGTTTCAGTAGCGAGTCTGCGATTGCTTCAACAGAACCTTGAACGTCTGCTTTAAGTACAACGTTAAGTTCAGCAACTTCACCAGCAGTCATGTTAGAGAACATGTTCTCTAACTTAGACTTCTGCTGACGAGCAAGTTTCACGTCACGGAATTTACCTTGACGGTAGTTTGCAACTTCACGCGCTTTACGCTCATCACGAACTACAGTTGCTTCGTCACCTGAAGATGGCACACCAGATAGACCGATGATTTCTACAGGGATAGAAGGACCTGCTGAAGTGATTTCTTTACCATTTTCGTCGCGCATTGCACGAACGCGGCCGTATTCTTGACCACAAAGTAAGATATCACCTTTGTTTAGCGTACCTGATTGAACAAGTACTGTTGCAACTGGACCACGACCTTTATCTAGGCGAGATTCAACAACAACACCAGACGCCATGCCTTCTTCAACTGCAGTCAGTTCTAGAACTTCAGATTGTAGAAGGATAGTCTCTAGAAGACCTTCGATGTTTGTACCCTGTTTCGCAGAGATGTGAACGAACATGTTCTCACCGCCCCACTCCTCAGGAATAACGTCATATTGAGCTAGCTCGTTCTTAACGTTATCTGGGTTTGCGTCTTCTTTATCGATCTTGTTTACAGCAACAATCAGAGGAACACCCGCCGCTTTCGCGTGCTGGATCGCTTCGATTGTCTGTGGCATTACGCCATCGTCTGCTGCTACTACTAGAACAACGATATCTGTCGCTTGAGCACCACGAGCACGCATTGCTGTAAATGCCGCGTGTCCAGGAGTATCAAGGAAGGTGATCATACCGTTATCAGTTTCAACGTGGTATGCACCGATGTGCTGCGTGACACCGCCCGCTTCACCTGAAGCAACGTGTGCTTTACGGATGTAGTCAAGTGTAGACGTTTTACCATGGTCTACGTGACCCATGATAGTTACTACTGGTGCACGAGGTACTGATTCTAAGCTGTTATCACGATCTGATAGTACCGCTTCTTCTAGCTCGTTCTCTTTGCGTAGGATAACCTTGTGACCCATTTCTTCAGCAACAAGCGCCGCTGTTTCTTGGTCGATCACTTGGTTGATAGTCGCCATTGCGCCCATCTTCATCATTACTTTGATAACTTCTGTGCCTTTAACAGACATCTTGTTAGCAAGCTCTGAGACAACAATAGTTTCGCCGATAGCAACGTCTGCTTTCGCTACTGTTGCCGTTTTATCGAAACCTTGTTGCATTGAAGTAGGCTTAGCTAGTTTACCTCTGTTGCGGCCACGGCCACCACGTTGGTTACGGCCACCACGGTTTTGATCATCGTTGCCAGAAGTTTTCTTCTTCTTCTTACGACGGCCACCTTCTTCTTTACGGTCAGCTGCATCTTCAGCTTCACGAGCGTAAGTAGAAGTCGTTACGTGGTAGTCAGAATTCTCTAACTCTTTCTTCTTCTTCTCTTCTTCAGTCCAGCGCGCTTCGTTTTCTTCAGCTAGCTTACGAGCTTCTTCAACAAGCTTCGCAGCTTCTTGCTCTGCTTTGCGCTGTGCTTCTTCTTCCTGACGACGCTTAAGTTCGTCAGCTTCTTTCTTCGCTTGAGTATTCACTTCTGCATTTTTTGCATTCATGTCTTTCTTAGCCTTATCAGCTTGTACGCGTTGTGCCTTCTCTTCAGCGTCACGTTTTGCATCCGCTTCTCGCTTCGCTTTCTCTTCGGCCTCGCGTTGTGCTTTCTCTGCAGCTTCACGTTTTGCAAGCTCTTCAGCTTCACGTTTCGCAAGCTCTTCAGCGTCACGCTTCGCTGCTTCCTCAGCTTCGCGTTTTGCTTCGTCTTCGATAGTGCTGCGCTTCACGTAAGTACGCTTCTTACGCACTTCTACTTGAACATCCTTACTCTTGCCGCCACCTGCATTTACGCTCAGTGTGCTGCGAGTTTTACGCTGTAGAGTTAAGCGAGTAGGCTCAGTTTCACCTGAAGTGTCACCGTGCTCTTTCTTAAGGTGAGTCAAAAGCTTCTGCTTCTCGTCGTCAGAAACTTGATCACTACTCGCTTTCTTCATACCAGCGTCAGCAAGTTGTTCTAATAAGCGGTCCACTGGAGTTCCAATTTCTTCACTCAGTGCTTTAACAGTAATTTGTGTCATGCCGCTTCCTCCTTGCTGAAAATTATGCGTCTTCGCCGAACCAACAAATATTACGAGCTGCCATGATTAGCTCACCCGCACGTTCTTCGGTTAGACCTTCAATACCTTCAATATCGTCGATACCCTGATCAGCAAGGTCTTCTAGTGTTGCTACACCTTTTGCTGCCAGTTTAAATGCCATCTCACGCTCAAGACCTTCTAGGCCTAGTAGGTCTTCTGCAGGCTCAACACCTTCGAAAGACTCTTCTTGTGCAAGCGCAAGTGTGGTTAGTGCATTCTTAGCACGACTACGTAGTTCTTCTACTAGGTCTTCATCTAGACCATCAACTTCAAGAAGCTCGTTTACAGGAACGTAAGCAACTTCTTCTAGCGTTGAGAAGCCTTCTTCAACAAGTAGTTGAGCAAAGTCTTCTTCGATATCTAGGTGCTTCATGAAGCTTTCAATTGCAGCTTGAGATTCTTCAGCGTGTTTCTTATGAAGATCTTCAACTGTCATTACGTTTAGTTCCCAACCAGTTAGTTGAGACGCTAGGCGTACGTTTTGACCATTACGGCCGATAGCTTGCGCTAGGTTGTCTGCTTCAACAGCGATGTCCATTGTGTTTGTATCTTCATCAACAATGATAGAAGCAACATCAGCAGGAGCCATTGCGTTGATAACAAACTGAGCTGGGTTATCGTCCCAAAGTACGATATCGATACGCTCACCACCAAGCTCGCCAGATACAGCTTGTACACGTGCACCACGCATACCAACACACGCACCTACAGGGTCGATACGTTTGTCGTTTGTTTTAACTGCGATTTTAGCGCGAGAACCTGGATCGCGAGCTGCACCTTTCAGTTCGATGATCTCTTCAGCGATTTCTGGTACTTCAACACGGAACAGTTCAGCTAGCATTTCTGGCTTAGAGCGTGTGATGAACAGCTGGAAGCCACGTGCTTCTGGAGCAACTTTGTACAGAAGACCACGAACACGGTCACCTGGACGGAAGTTTTCACGAGGAAGTTGGTCATCACGTAGGATAACCGCTTCAGCGTTGTTACCTAGGTCAAGAACAACCGTTTCACGGTTTACTTTCTTAACCACACCAGTAACTAGCTCACCTTCGTTATCGATGAACTGTTCTACGATTTGAGCACGCTCAGCTTCACGTACTTTTTGTACGATAACTTGCTTAGCCGTTTGAGTCGTAATACGGTCAAACGTTACTGACTCAATATCATCTTCAACAAAGTCACCAACATTTAGTTCTGGATCTTCGTATTGAGCCGCTTCTAAAGAGATCTCTTTAGTTGGACTTTCTACAACTTCTACTACTTCCCAGCGACGGAAAGTTTCAAATTCACCAGTTTTACGGTCGATCTCAACACGAACGTCAATTTCCATTTCGTGTTTTTTCTTAGTTGATGTTGCTAGAGCAATTTCAAGGGCTTCAAAGATGCGTTCACGAGGTACCGCTTTTTCGTTCGATACCGCTTCTACTACCGCTAAAATTTCTTTACTCATTTTAAATAGCCTCTAAGACTTTAATTAAAATTTAGGGATAAGGTTAGCTTTTGAGATGTTGCTTAGAGCAAACTCTTCTTCATTACCTTCAACAGTAACAGAGATTGTCTCACCATCGACGGCGTGGATTACACCTTTCCACTTACGACGGTTGCCAACAGCCATCTTCAAAACGATGCTTACCTCGTGACCAATAAATTGTTCATAGTGTGCAGCTTTGAAAAGTGGTCTTTCTAAACCTGGTGAAGACACTTCAAGGTTGTAAGCCACAGTAATTGGATCTTCAACGTCCATAACCGCACTCACTTGGCGGCTAACTTCAGCACAATCGTCGACATTAATGCCGTTCTCGTGATCGATGAAAATACGTAACGTTGAATGCTCGCCTGCGCGAATAAATTCTAATCCAACTAACTCATAACCTGATGCCGCTACAGGAGCTTCAAGCATTTCAGTAAGTTGTCTTTCTAAACCAGTCATTTTAACCACTCCAGAAACAAAAAAAGGGCTCAGAGCCCAATTTAAATTCCAAGCAAAGCTCTAAATCTCCAGTTAAGGAAATTTAGATAACAAAAAACCCCGAAAAGTCGGGGTTTTTGTTGCTGGACCCTGATACGTTAGATGATATCTATGCCATCTAACTCGTAGTATTACTACTACGCAAACTTGTCCCAATCCACTATCTATAAAAGAAAAGGGATTTGGTTGCGGGGGCCGGATTTGAACCGACGACCTTCGGGTTATGAGCCCGACGAGCTACCAAGCTGCTCCACCCCGCGTCCGACTTGTCGAGCATTATACGCTCTCCAAGGTGTTTTACAAGTTTGTAAATCAATGGTGCCGAGAGAGGGACTCGAACCCTCACACCTAAGGCACTAGCACCTCATGCTAGCGTGTCTACCAATTTCACCATCTCGGCAGCTAAATCTATCTAAAAGCTAGAATAGCTTATTGAGGAATTTCGTCGCCTTGAGGGGCTGGAATTTCACTCGCATCATCAGCTTGCTGGATAACCTGACCTTGAGTCGGGTCTACCCACTGTGACTCAGTCTTATGTGTAGACATATTACCAAGCACTAAGCTAAGGATGAAAAATACTGTTGCAAAAATTGCAGTCATTCGGGTTAGGAAGTTACCTGAGCCGCTTGCGCCAAACACTGTGTTTGATGCGCCAGCACCGAATGAGGCTCCCATATCTGCGCCTTTACCTTGTTGAATCAACACTAGGCCGATTACACCAACCGCTGCCAACAGGTAAATCACAAGTAGAACTGTAAACATGATTTCCACCTATGTTCCAAATTGTTGAGCCAGCGCCGCTCGAAAACGCATTTTATCGTGTTTTTGAACAAGGCTAGCGACCTCCTTATCGAAGGCCGAGCAATACTAGCGAAACACGATTACGCTGACAAGTAGATTTTTTCAAAAAAGCACGCACTTAGACTTAAGCGGTCAAAAAAAGGACAAAAGTATAACTTTTCTTTCGCTCCTCTTTTATTGCGCGCTAAATTTCTAAAAATTCAGGACTATACTCAATCAAGCCTGAGTGGCCATCCAGTTCACCATCAGCGAGTGCCACAGCTTGGAATGCCCCTTCTGGTACTTCCCATTGGCAATGCATATTGAACTTAGCGCTACTCTCAAAACCAAAACGGCCATAATAAGCAGGATCACCCAGTACCACACAAGCTGGGTAGCCAAACTCCAGTAAAGAAGCAAAGCCCTCTTTGACTAATTCGGCAGCAATGCCTTGGTTACGATAATCTTGATGTACAGCTAAAGGGGCTAAACCTTGCCAATTAAGATCGCTACCTGCAATCGTTACTGGACTAAACAGCACATAACCTATAACTTCACCTTCATCGCTACAAGCAACTAGGGAAAGTGTACGGCGGCCGTTTTCTCTCAGCTTCATCACTAAGTTAGCTTCAGCCTCAGTCTCAAATATAGACTTCAGTAATCTATCGATAGCCAGGATATCTGCTGGCGCTTCAGTTCGAATAAGCATTTACAACCTCTTTTTGTGTTGTAGGCGATTGTAAGCCCTTTTGCACAAAATCGGCTAGTTGATTTAGAAGAGTTTGTAATGCTTTTGGTAAAGATTCGAGATCAACACTGTCCATTAGGTTTTTAACTTCAAGCCCTAGCTCAGTATCACCTTCGATTTTTAGACGACGTTGGAAAAACAAAGTGTCTGGATCTTCTTTGCGCCCGGCAATCAAAACAAGGTCATTGAGGTTACCACTGAACAGCACATCCTCTTTGACTTCGTGATCTGCCACGACAATTTGCTCATTTTCATAGCTAATCAACCAACTTAGCTGCATATCTTTTACTTCTACTTTTAGCCACTTATCTTCAAGAAACTCAAAGTCTCCGTCTTCTAACGCTTCTTTAAACACAGTTTTTAGCCCTTCAAGCAAGGCTTTTTTTTGTACAGTTTGAGGCAATAAGTGGACTGGAGATCGCAAAATTGATGCGGCATTTTGAACTAGTTGGGTGCGAATCTTGTTAATCACGCGAATTATCCGTTACTTTGTTAGCTAAGTCCCCCATCATAGAGTATGTTTTACTGCCAATTCCTGTTATTTATCAAAAAATAGGTGCTCTGGTTTAACTCTTTAAACTAGGCGCTAGGACAGTTATAGTAATTACATCACTCAGGTTCACTTATACTGTGAATATATTGCTCGTCGGAGAGTCGGAACAAACTTGATGCTATCGCAACAATTACAGCACTGGTTTACAAAAATAACGGCCAATAGTCCGTTTTTTTTCGCCATTCTGGATAACCAGCATAATTATGCGATGGTTAACGGGCGCTATTGTGATATTGCAGGTTTAACCTCAACCGAATTGGTCGGCATGAATGACAGCCAGATCATGGGCCAACAGTTCTATGACCATTTAAAGCCTTACTATGCGAGGGCCTTTAAAGGTGAATCCATAGAAGCAGAAATGACGATTGGCGATCTGGGTCTTGAGACGAGTCTTCATTTCAATCTCTCGCCAATCGACAGTGACGGCAAAATTGAGCATGTCATTTTTCATGCGCTCGATACCTCAGAAAAGCAAATCTTAGTCCGCTCATTAGAAGAATCTGAAGGTAAATTCTCTACCCTGACATCTTTACTGCCAGAGGGCATTTTCCTTCTCGAAGGTGACTGTATCATCTCAGCCAATCCAGCAGCACTGCGCTTACTTGGCTTTGAGTCAATGCAAGATATTCTTGGAGAGAGCTTATCGAGACTTTTCGTCGATGAAAAAACTAAAACGGTTTTTTCAGACAGTTTCATCGAACAATTGAGTGAAACACCGTTAACTTGTCTAACAGGGCCTCGCTGCGGCTTTGAGCGCAAAGTACAATTGCTCGCCGACTCTACTATGGTCTTGGGCAGCGATTCGCAACTGGTGCTGATTCAAGATGCAGAATCAGGCCAAGTAACGTTATCAAGCTCGCAGCACGAAGATGCCCACTTAGATTCACTAACTGGACTGTATAATCGTTTCGGTTTTACCAAGCGACTAGAGCAGCTGATTCACAACGAAACGCCGCTCATCATGCTTTATCTTGATATCGATAACTTCAAAAACATTAATGACTCTTTAGGCCACCATATTGGCGACAAAGTCATTAAAGAAGTCTCTTCTCGTCTTAAGCGTCTTTTACCACAGCAAGCGGTGTTAGGGCATTTAGGAGGTGATGAGTTTGGAATTATCCTACCTGAACCTGACAACAACCGTATGGTCGAAATGTTGTCAGAGCGCATTATCTCTTTGATCAATCAGCCTTTTGATCTCCACCACTTCAGTAAGCGACTCGCTTGTTCGATTGGTAGTGTCGCCTACCCTGGCGATGGCAACGATGCACGTATTCTGCTGCAAAATGCAGACACCGCGATGTATGAAGCGAAAGATCGTGGCCGTAACCGTCTGATCAAGTTCAATGATCAAATGAACAAAGAAGCGCGAATGCGTCTATGGCTAGAGATCGAACTGCAAAAAGCACTGCAACAAAATGGTTTGGAGGTTTGGTATCAACCTAAAGTCAATGCACGCGACTTTAGTATCAATGGCGCCGAGGCGTTGATCCGCTGGAAACACCCTGTTGAAGGCTATATTAGTCCTGGTGCATTTATCCCTGTCGCAGAACGCGCGGGCCTTATCGAACATTTAGGCCGAGTGGTTATGCGTGATGTATTTGCAACAGTTAAACGCTGGAAGCTACAGGGAATCCTGCCCGGCCGCGTTGCGATCAACTTGTCACCAGAACAGTTTGGTAACCCTAAACTGATCGACTATATGGAAAAGTTACTGCGTACCACTGAGCTTGATCCTAGCTGTATTACCTTTGAGCTTACCGAAAGTGCCGTGATGAGTGACAGTGAACACACACTGCAAATGCTCAATGCAATCAAGAGACTTGGTTTTGCCCTATCGATTGATGATTTTGGTACGGGTTACTCATCTCTCTCTTACCTAGCACGCTTCCCAATTGATGAGCTAAAAATTGACCGCGCTTTCATCTCTGATATTGATACGCTGCCGAAGCAGATCACCGTGATTGAAAACATCATCAACCTCGGTAAGTCTCTTAACTTAACCGTTGTTGCTGAAGGGGTTGAAACTCAACAGCAGGCAACCCTATTATCCAACCTCAACTGTAACTCCATTCAGGGCTTCCACTTCTACCGCCCTCAACCACGACAAGAAGTTGAAGAGCTGTTTGCACAAAACCGTCGCCACAAAAACTAACTCTAAGTGATTATTTAACTTAGAAACTCACTCAAACCTGCCTTACATCAAATTTGCCATTCACAATTCTTCATAAAATGCTCAACAATTTTAGAAGAACACAGTCTTGGTAGAGCAATGGAACTCCTATGCCCAGCAGGTAATCTACCTGCATTAAAAACTGCAATTGATTGTGGCGCAGATGCGGTCTACATCGGTTTTAAAGATGACACCAATGCGCGACATTTTGCGGGTTTGAATTTCACTGGTAAAAAACTCGAAAAAGCGGTGCAGTATGTTCATGACAACAAGAAAAAGATTCATGTTGCGTTGAACACCTTTGCTCACCCTAATGGGTTTGAACGTTGGACTGAGGCGGTTGACCGTGCTGCCCATAGTGGGGTTGATGCGCTGATTGTCGCAGACATTGCCGTACTGGAGTATGCCGCACGTAAATACCCTGAACTTGAGCTTCACCTCTCCGTTCAAGCATCCGCGACCAACGTTGCTGCTATCGATTTCTATAAAAACAACTTCAACGTTAAGCGTGTTGTTTTACCGCGCGTATTGTCTATCCATCAGGTGAAACAGCTGTCACGCAATATCACCAGTGATGTTGAACTTGAAGTGTTTGCCTTTGGCAGCCTATGTATTATGTCGGAAGGCCGCTGTTACCTTTCTTCATACATGACTGGGGAATCACCAAATACGGTTGGTGCTTGCTCACCAGCAAAATATGTTCGCTGGCAAGAGACAGATAACGGTTTGGAGTCACGCCTCAATGATATTCTTATCGACCGTTACAGCGATGGTGAAAACGCAGGCTACCCAACATTGTGTAAAGGGCGCTTCGTCACCGAACTCGACAATCAGAGCAAGGCTTACCACGCGCTGGAAGAGCCAACCAGTTTAAATACTTTATCCATGCTACCGGATTTATTTGCCGCTAATGTTGCTTCGGTGAAGATTGAAGGTCGTCAGCGTAGCCCTGCTTATGTGGAGCAAGTGACACGTACATGGCGCGCAGCGATCGACCGCTACCTAGCCAACCCAGAAGGCTACCATGTTGAACCTGCTTGGGATGCTGCTCTCGCAAATGTCTCAGAAGGCACACAAACCACGCTTGGTGCTTACCACCGTAAATGGCAGTAGAGAACAGAATGGAAAACAACATGAAATATGCACTAGGCCCACTGCTTTATTTTTGGCCGAAGCAGGACGTCGAAGACTTTTACAACCAAGCCAAAAATAGCTCTGCCGATATCATTTATCTAGGTGAAAGTGTCTGTTCAAAACGCAGAGAGATGAAGCCTGGCCACTGGTTTGAGATTGCTAAAGAACTCAGCAGTGCAGGAAAGCAAGTTGTCCTCTCAACAATGGCATTACTGGAAGCGCCAAGCGAAGTCAACGTGATGAAGAAATACATCAACAACGGTGACTTCGCGATTGAGGCAAACGATGTGTCGGCGATTCAATTAGCCTATGAGCATAAAGTACCTTTCGTCGTTGGCCCTGCGATCAATACCTACAATGCGCATACGCTAAATCTATTCTTGAAACAGGGAATGACCCGCTGGTGTATGCCGGTTGAACTGTCACGTGAGTGGCTGGGTAATGTGCTCAACCAATGTGATGAGTTAGGGATCAAGAATAAGTTTGAAGTGGAAGTGTTTAGCCACGGCTATCTGCCGCTAGCCTACTCTGCTCGCTGCTTTACTGCTCGTGCTGAGAATAAGGCTAAAGATGATTGTGAGACTTGTTGTATTAAATACCCGACTGGTATTCAAGTAAGCAGCCAAGAAGGCCAAGAGGTATTTAACCTTAACGGTATTCAGACTCAATCTGGCTATTGCTATAACCTGATCAACGATTTACCAAGCATGAATGGTTTAGTGGATGTGGTACGCCTTAGCCCTCTAGGTATCGATACCTTCTCTCAGATGGATAAGTTCCGTGCCAATGAACAAGGTCAGAGCCCTGCCACCATCGAAAGTCGTCAATGTAATGGCTATTGGCACCAGCTTGCTGGCCTAGAAATAAAAAACATCTAACGAATGCTAAAACATAGAAAAGGGCTCTAATGAGCCCTTTCTTTTTATGCGATGGCTTGTTCCGCCGGCTTATTTTCAAAGCGTCGTATATCCTTCATCAACATAAAGATAACGACTGCGCTGAGAGCAATATTCGACAATGGGTAAGCAATCCAAATACCTGGTACACCAAAAAGTTTCGGCATGATGTACAAGAATGGCAGTTGAATAAGCATGTTGCCGAGCATAACAAACATCGCTTTGCTGCCTTTATTGATCGCTTGGTAGTAAGCGCCCGCCACCACTAAAAAGCCGTCGAGAGCCAAAGCAAACATGTGTAGACGAATACCCAATACCGTATACTCCACTAGCTGAGTATTGCCTTTGTTGAATACGGATACAAATTGCGTTGGGAACAAGTTGAGCAGTATGACGAATACCACACCAACAGACACGGCACTGTACATCGCCACTTTCAACAATTTACGAATGTTCTCTTGATTACGAGCACCATGGTTATAGCTCACTAGTGGCTGCATACCATTCGCAATCCCTTCCGCTGTCAGGTAATAAACCGTGACGATATAGCCCAGAATCGCATAAGCACCAATCATCAGCTGATCACCGTACTGCGAAAACAGTGCATTATGCAGTGCCACCATCATTGAACCATATGCATACATAAAGAAACTTGACGTACCGATGGCAAAGATCTGAGGGATCACAGCGAACTTCAGCCTCAACTCACTCCAGCGCAGACGCAGCTTAGCTTTTGCTGAGAAGAAGTAAAATAAACCTAACCCTGTTACCACCAGTTGTGCGATTGCAGTCGCTAGCGCCGCTCCCATTAACTCCCAATCAAGCCAAGCAATAAACAGGTAATCTAACACGATGTTAATCAGCGCACCAATGACCATCAAGATTGTGGCCAGGTTTGGGCTATCATCATTACGAAGCAAAAATGGCATCGCAATTGAGCCCAACGTGAACGCACATGCGCCAATTAAGATATGAAGGTACTGAATACCGAGATCAAATACACGCCCTTCAGCCCCCTGCCAATAAAGAAATTCTTCCGCAAAGAAGAATAAGATCCCTGAAACAAATGGGGTCAGAGCAAACAACAAGACTAAGCCAGTCGCTAATATCTGCTTGGCGCCTTGCGTATCTTGCTCGCCTTGACGAATAGACACTAGCGCCCCTGTACCAACGCCCACCAGCATACCAATGCCGAGAATCGAGCCGATCACAGGCCACGCGACATTGATACCCGCTAGACCATCAGCGCCGACATAACGGCCAATAAAAATTCCATCAACGACTTGATATAAACCATTAACCAACATTGCCGCGACCGTTGGTATGGTATAACACCAAAATTGTTTATAGATTGAAGTTTGCATTCTTATCACCATTAGTTAGCAAGGCTAACTAAATAATTAAATTTAAGCTTTAAATGATTTTTCCAACAGCGATACCAATTGTTCGGCTTCTTTATCCGATAGTTTGGCGTTCATCGCTTGGGCAATTTCCTTATAAACAACTTGCTCTAGTGATAAATCCTGAATCACTTTTTCCGTCAACGTCACTCGCTTAGAACGTGCATCTTCGTTACAAGGTACTCGAAGCACTAAACCTTTCTTTTCTAAACGTGCCACCATGTTTGATGCCGATGGCTTGCTGACTTTCATCTCTTCCGCTAAGTCAGTAATCCTCATCCCTTCAGGTGAAGTTTGGATCACTCTAAGGTAATCGAACTCATTAAAGCTCAGTAGCGATAACGGATCTTCCTTGGCATAGACACGCCAAGCTTTAGAACAGAATCGCTCTAACTCAATCAAACTGTTCTCTAATGTCATCTGTGTCGCACTTTAGTTAGCAAGGCTAACTATTTTAGCCATAATCACATTTTAGGCAATAAAAAACCGCTAAGAGCAGCGGTTTTATTTCATTAAAGAGTGCTTACTGAGCCTTTTGCGCTTTGGCCTGTTTGGCTTTAGCCAAGTGCTCCGCTTTAACTTGATTGTAGATACGACTCAACTCAAGGAAAGAGTAACGGTGCTCAACATATTCAAACACGTTAAATGAAATAGCTAGCTTGTATAGAGAGATTGCACTCGCAAAGTCGCCTTCAGCTTGGTAACGCTTACCTAGGTAGAAGTAAGCTTCCGTTAGGCGCTGCGCCAATACCGTGTTATCTCTTGTGCCAGCAAGAATCGCTTTGAAGGCTTGCTCTTCAGTCACGTCACCTAAAGTGATCGCCACTAATACCCAACCCCATTGCTCATCACGCATCTGGTAGCGTTGCTCCAGCTCTTGGCGCGCTAACTCAGGCTCCTTTTCATGCTTAACAATATAAAGCCATAGCGCTCTAAACGGATCACTTGGATCTTGATCGTAATGCTTTTGCATATCTTCTAAAGCAAGATCGATACGATCACCGTAATACAAAGCGATTGCTCTATTACGAGCGGCATAAGTATTGTCTGGGGCTAATTCGAGGGTTGAATCAAACGCGTCATAAGCGGCATCAAACTCACCTACTTGGGTAAAGTAGACACCGAGTAAGTTAAACAGATCAGGCTGTGCAGGATTTAATGCCAGTGATTGGTTGTAGTCCAATCGAGCCAAATCACGCAGACCAACGCTGTCATAGTAATTACCGCGCTCATAAAGCATTTTTGCTCTAACATCATTCGATAAATCAGGGCGCGTCAACAGCTGAGATAAACGAGCAATCTGAACTTCTTGTTGCACACTAGCCTGCAAAGGAACAGCCATTGGTGGGTATAGCCATTGCGCACTGTCATTAGAGGTTGAGGCACAACCGGCCGTGACTAATAGCACAAGACTAATCGATGCTGTTCGAAACCATTTCACGTATAGGTACTCCTGTCACTGAGCAAAATCTCAGTCTATACACATTAAAAAAGGGAGCGTAATGCTCCCTTTATAACATGCTTTTAGCAAAATTGGCTAATTCACTCATTAGCCTACAATGGCTAAATTATGCGTCAGTTGCTGGCTTTTCTTCAGCTACTGCTTCTTCTGTCTTTTCTACCGCTTCTTTCATGCTTAGACGAACGCGGCCCTGACGGTCGATTTCAAGTACTTTAACTTGAACTTCTTGACCTTCAGCAAGGTAGTCAGACACTTTCTCAACGCGCTTGTCAGCGATTTGAGAGATGTGTACTAGACCATCTTTACCAGGAAGAATAGTAACGAATGCACCGAAGTCCGCTAGACGAGCCACTTTACCTGTGTAGATACGGCCCACTTCAACTTCTGCAGTGATCTCTTCGATACGACGGATTGCTTCTTGCGCAGCTGTACCTTCAGTTGCAGCAATCTTGATTGTACCATCGTCTTCGATTTCGATAGTTGTACCTGTCTCTTCAGTTAGAGCACGGATAACTGCACCACCTTTACCGATAACGTCTTTGATCTTCTCAGCGCTGATCTTCATTGTGTGAATGCGCGGAGCAAACTCAGAGATATCTTCACGAGCACCAGAGATAGCTTCATCCATTACAGATAGGATGTGCTTACGTGCACCTTGCGCTTGGTTAAGTGCAATTTGCATGATCTCTTTAGTGATACCTTCGATCTTGATATCCATCTGAAGTGCAGTGATACCGTCGTTAGTACCTGCTACTTTAAAGTCCATGTCACCTAGGTGGTCTTCGTCACCAAGGATGTCAGAAAGAACAACAAAGTCGTCGCCTTCTTTAACTAGACCCATTGCGATACCCGCAACAGAAGCTTTAATTGGAACACCTGCATCCATAAGTGCTAGAGAAGTACCACATACAGAAGCCATTGAAGAAGAACCGTTAGATTCTGTGATTTCTGATACTACACGTACTGTGTATGGGAACTCATCTACAGATGGCATTACAGCAGCAATACCACGCTTAGCAAGTTTACCGTGGCCGATTTCACGACGCTTAGGAGAACCTACAAAACCAGTTTCACCTACACAGTATGGAGGGAAGTTGTAGTGTAGTAGGAAGTGATCTTTACGCTCACCTGTTAGCTCGTCGATGATTTGAGCGTCGCGCTGCGTACCTAGAGTCGCAGTTACGATTGCCTGAGTTTCACCACGAGTGAATAGTGAAGAACCGTGAGTACGTGGAAGAACACCAGTACGTACGTCAAGCGCACGAACCATGTCTTTTTCACGACCATCGATACGTGGGTTACCAGCGATGATGCTACGACGAACAACTGTCTTCTCTAGATCGTGGAAGATAGTGTGAATTTCTTTCGTGTTTGCTTCTGGATCTTCAGCAAGTAGCACTTCATTTACTTCTGCAGCAATCGTGTGAATACGGTCGTAACGAGCCATCTTCTCAGTGATTTGGTAAGCTTCTACAAGCTTAGTTTCTGCTAGTTCAGCAATCTTAGCTACTAGTGCAGTGTTCTCTGCAGGAGCAACCCAATCCCAAGCTGGAGTTGCTACTTCAGCTGCGAATTCATTGATTGCAGAGATAACAACTTGCTGTTGGTCGTGGCCAAATACAACTGCAGAAAGCATTTCTTCTTCAGTTAGGTTGTCTGCTTCAGACTCAACCATAAGAACAGCGCCTTCAGTACCCGCTACAACTAGGTCAAGCTTAGACGTTGCTAGCTCAGTGTTGCTTGGGTTCAGAACTAGTTGACCATCGATATGGCCAACACGTGCTGCACCGATAGGACCGTTAAACGGAATACCAGAGATAGCAAGAGCAGCAGAAGTACCGATCATTGTTACCATGTCTGGTTGAACGTCTGGGTTTACTGACATTACTGTCGCGATAACCTGAACTTCGTTTTTGAATGCGTCTGGGAATAGAGGACGAATCGGACGGTCGATTAGACGAGCCGTTAGAGTTTCGCCTTCAGATGGACGACCTTCACGCTTGAAGAAGCCACCTGGGATTTTACCTGCCGCGTAAGTACGCTCTTGGTAGTTAACCGTTAGAGGGAAGAAGTCTTGACCTTCTACCGCTTCTTTCTTACCAACTACAGAAACGAATACTGATGTATCGTCCATAGTAACCATAACTGCTGCAGTAGCTTGACGTGCAATAACGCCAGTTTCTAGAGTAACTGTGTGGTTACCGTACTGGAACGTTTTAACAACTGGTTTTTCGAAC
Source organism: Vibrio orientalis CIP 102891 = ATCC 33934 (assembly GCF_000176235.1). Classification (NCBI taxonomy): domain Bacteria; kingdom Pseudomonadati; phylum Pseudomonadota; class Gammaproteobacteria; order Vibrionales; family Vibrionaceae; genus Vibrio; species Vibrio orientalis. The sequence continues at coordinate 2,026,814 of NZ_ACZV01000005.1, forward strand.
ATGGAAATTCCTTGTTTCTCAGCCTTCTATCATTCGATAGTGCTCAGATGATATTGATTTGGAACTCAAGACATCACAAATCGCGACTAGTGAAAATGAACTGTCGTTTGGGGGAGTTCACTTTGAATAGTCGCGACCTTTTGGTCGACGTGGTTGACTGCAATGCAATGAGTAATTACGTAGAAAATCCCAATTAGGGATTTTTACCGTGCGTAGTATAACGGTATAAAAGTGATTTGGCTAAGCTATAGCAATTAAAATAAGTAACGGGCAACAAAAAAGGGGCTAAAAGCCCCTTTTTCGACAAACTGTTCTATGCAGCCGCTGATTAGCGACGTAGGCCTAGACGCTTGATTAGATCTTGGTAACGAGAAAGGTTTTTGCCTTTCAGGTAGTCAAGAAGCTTACGACGGCGAGAAACCATACGTAGAAGACCACGACGGCTGTGGTGATCGCCTTTGTGCGCTTTGAAGTGACCTTGTAGGTGGTTGATAGAAGCTGTAAGTAGAGCTACTTGAACTTCTGGTGAACCTGTATCACCTTCAACTTGAGCGTATTCTGCAACGATTGCTGCTTTAGTTTCTGCATTCAGAGACATAATTCTCTCCTAAATAAGAGTAAGTTAAACATTGTGCCAGCCAATCTCTGATTCAGCCGACACGAGGAGCGCGAATTATATGGGATGTCTAGAAGTTAAGCAATAGGTTCTTTGAGAAAGAAGCAAAGGGCGAGAGTCGAGTGAGTTGAAGACCTCTTTAAGCGAGTCGAAGACTTTAAGAGGTTCCCTACTCGCTCCTTCGTCACTCTATGGAATGATACCTCTCAACTCCGAATACAGTAGCTTTTCTGCGTTCCCGCATCCAAATCTTTTCTGTTACACTTAGGCCAATAAAACCTACCTATTTGAATAAACAGGATTCTCTATGAAAATCGGCATCATTGGTGCAATGGAGCAAGAAGTTTCCATTCTTAAACAAGCAATTGAAAACCGTGAAGAAGTTAGCAAAGCGGGCTGTACTTACTTCTCAGGTCAGATCAACGGTGTTGAGGTTGTTTTGCTTCAGTCAGGTATTGGTAAAGTAGCAGCAGCGGTTGGTACAACAATTCTACTGGATGAGTATCAGCCTGATGTAGTCATCAACACTGGCTCTGCAGGCGGCTTTGATTCAAGCCTAAACGTGGGTGATGTGGTTATCTCAACAGAAGTTCGTCACCACGATGCAGACGTGACTGCATTTGGCTATGAAATTGGTCAAATGGCTCAGCAGCCAGCGGCATTCATCGCAGATGAAAAGTTAATGGATGTGGCAGAGAAAGCACTAGAGCAAATGAAAGACACACATGCTGTACGTGGCCTAATTTGTACTGGCGATGCCTTCATTGCAAGCGCAGAGCGCCAAGCATTCATTCGCCACAACTTCCCTTCAGTCGTTGCGGTCGAGATGGAAGCGTCAGCCATTGCTCAAACTTGTCACCAATTCAAAGTCCCATTTGTTGTCGTACGCGCTATATCTGACGTGGCAGATAAAGAAGCTGGCATGAGCTTCGATGAGTTCCTACCGCTAGCAGCGAAGAGCTCATCAGAAATGGTGGTTAAAATGGTTGAGCTGCTTAAATAAGCCTTAAAAGGAAAACAAGCGATATCATGGAAGATATATTCAATCATTTTTACGCCAATGGAGCGCTCCTAGTACTATGGGGCGCTCTGTTGTTTCACCTCATTCTTCCTTTTCCCCGCGAAGCGCACCCAGCAATACTTTGGCACAAATTTGCCGAGCAACTGGCAGATAAAGTTAATAACAACAGCAACTACTCGCAAAGTATCATTTCAGGCACTTTAGCTTGGCTATTAATGCTACTACCGATGCTAATCGTTCTGATCGCGCTCAAGCCACTAGTGTGGCAGCCTCAACTGTTTGAGTTGGCTTTTCTCTTACTCGCCATCGACTGGCGCAACACCGATAAGTTCACCGCTCAATTTGTCGCAGCGTTAGCTCGTGAAGATAAAGAGCACGCTAAGATGTTGATTAAACCCATCGTCAACCGCACTACCTCTTCGCTTTCATTGCTCGGACTCGGTAAAGCGGGGTCAGAAACGCTGATCATGTCTTACGGTCGCAATGTGGTTGGGGTGCTGTTTTGGTACGCCATCGCTGGAGGCATCGGAGCATTTTTGTATCGAATGAGTGTTGAACTGGCCCGAGCTTGGTCTCCATCAAGACAACAATTTTCCCCATTCGGTATTCCTGCGGTACGTGCCGTCGCCGTACTTGATTTTATCCCGATGCGCCTGTTTGCCATTATGATTGCCATTGGTCACCGAGCGAAAGAGACCGCGCAGCTTATTTCACAACAAGCGAAATCTTGGCCTCTTCCGGGGCCAGCATGGTTACTGGTTTCTGTTGGTGCGAAGTTGGAACTCTCTTTAGGTGGTCCAGCAATCTATAACAAACACAAAGCGGTCAGAGCCAAGCTAGGCGGACGCATTGCCCCATCCGCCATTCATGTTGCCCAAGTTCAGAAGCTACTCGCTTGGCGTATGTTCGCTTGGATTGCAATTCAAAGTCTTATCATGGGCCTCGTTTATCAAGGATTTTAAATGCGACGCTACCTTTTCGCTTTAACGACTCTCGCTATTTCAACCGCTCATGCAACCACTGTTGAAAAGGTGATTAGCCTTGCTCCCCATGCAACGGAAATAGCCTTCGCTGCCGGACTTGGCGATAAACTGGTCGCGGTCAGTGAGCGCAGTGACTACCCCGAGCAAGCAAAGAACATCGAGAAAGTATCTAACTATCAAGGAATCAAAATAGAGCGCATCATCGCGCTTCAACCTGATTTAATCATTGCTTGGCCATCTGGTAACCCGATGGGAGAGCTGAAAAAGCTCGAGCAGTTCGGCTTTGACATATACTACTCGCAGACCAACTCGCTTGCAGATATTGCGAATAATATTGAACAGCTCAGCCAATACTCAGACGACCCAAGTGTGGGTAAACAAGCGGCAAACGACTTCAGGCAGAGCCTAAAAGAGTTAAAAGCCAAATATCATACTGATGTTCCTGTACGCTACTTCTATCAATTGAGCGAGCAGCCGATTATCACACTCGCTAAAGGAAAGTGGCCGAGTGAAGTGTTTAGCTTCTGTGGTGGCGAAAACATTTTTGAGCATAGTGCTGCCCCTTACCCTCAAGTCGGCATGGAGCAAGTCATCATCCAAAACCCTGATGTTATCTTCACCTCGGAGCATGCCATCGAAAATGGTAATATGTGGCAAAAGTGGAATCAGCAACTATCAGCAGTACAAAATGGCTATATGTGGTCGCTCAACTCAGACTGGATTAACCGCCCTACTCCGCGAACACTTAACGCGATTGAGCAAGTTTGTGAGCATTTCGAGACCACAAGGGAAAAACGCTAACGTTTAACTACAAGATCTCGTACAATTCCTCCTCACTTCTTGTTCCCATATTTTAGTAAGAGATTTTAGTAACATGGACTCCATGCTGCTTTACGTTATCGATTTGTTCGGTACGGCAATTTTTGCCGTTTCAGGTGTCCTGCTTGCAGGTCGATTAAAAATGGACCCGTTTGGGGTTGCTGTATTAGGCAGTGTGACCGCCATTGGTGGTGGCACCATTCGTGATATGGCGTTAGGGGCAACCCCCGTCTTTTGGATCACCGACACCAACTATCTTTGGACAATCCTCATCACTTGCTTGCTAACAATGATTGTTGTTAGACGACCAAAGCGTCTTGCTTGGTGGATCCTGCCAGTTTGTGATGCGATTGGCTTAGCGGTCTTCGTCGGCATCGGTGTAGAGAAAACCATGGCTTACCAAGATTCTGCATTAGTTGCGATAATTATGGGCGTGATTACTGGCTGTGGAGGCGGCATCATCCGTGATGTTCTCGCACGGGAAGTGCCGATGGTGCTGAGAAGTGAAGTCTACGCGACTGCCTGTATCATTGGCGGCGTATTCCATACCACTGCATTAGCGATGGGTTGTGACAGTGATACTGCATTCTTGGCAGGTGTGTTCTCAACGTTACTGATTCGCCTTGGTGCCATTCGTTGGCACTTATCGCTGCCCACTTTTGCATTGAATCGTTAATTGAAAATATTGGCTTTGATTGTCATTCCTTAGAACGAAGTATGAGTGAGTAAGGAATCTCTATACCCAATTCGACTTGCTTTAATAGATCCCCAACTCGTTCGTTCCTCACTCTGGAGGATGACAGTGGTAAGGCAAGGAATGACTATTAGGTAATAACCTACAGAAACAAAAAAAGGTCACCGAAGTGACCTTTTTACTATCCAAGCTACGCAGATTACTTCTGCACTCGACGTAACACTTCTTTCAGTAAGTCGAAGTCATTAGCTAGGTCTTCAGAAAGCAACTCCATCGCGGCATGCTTAGCAAGCGGGGCTGGTAAGTCAATATCTGAGCCTAGAATCTCATCAACCACTTCTTTGAACTTCGCTGGGTGCGCGGTACATAGGAACAGACCTGTTTCACCCTCTTGTAGCTGTTCATCAAGTAAGCGGTATGCAATCGCGCCATGCGGCTCACATAGGTAACCTTGCGCTTTAAGGTCACGGACCGACTCAGCACTTTGCTCGTCAGAGACTTTACCTTTGCCTAGTGTATCTAAGCCCCACTCTTTCAGCTGGCATAGCTCTTCAATACGCGGCCAGTTATTTGGTTGGCTCACATCCATCGCGTTCGACGTTGTTGCAACGGTTGGCTTTGGATCCCACTGACCTGTTTCTAGGTAGCGAGGCACAGTGTCATTTTCATTCGTTGCCGCGATAAAGCGTTTAACAGGTAACCCCAGAGCTTTAGCTAGCAAGCCTGCCGTTAAGTTACCGAAGTTGCCACTTGGTACCGAAACGACCAGATTTTCACGCTCTTGTTTGCTCAGCTGAGAAGCGGCTTCAAAGTAGTAACAAATCTGCGCCATTAGACGTGAGATGTTGATTGAGTTTGCTGAGTTAAGGCCGATCTCTTCACGTAGCGCGGCATCATCAAATGCTTGCTTCACTAACGCCTGACACGCATCAAAGTCGCCATCAATCGCAACCGTGTGGATGTTTTTACCTAGTGTGCAGAATAGCTTTTCTTGCAGCGGGCTAATTTTGCCTTTCGGATATAGAATAACAACATTGATGTCTTCCATACCATAGAACGCATGGGCAACTGCCGCGCCAGTATCACCTGACGTTGCCGTTAAGATAGTGATTTTACCGCCGTCAGAAACGGCCGCTAAAGACTGAGCCATAAAACGGCCACCAAAGTCTTTAAACGCCAGTGTAGGACCGTGGAATAGCTCTAACGCGTAAACGCCATCTTTAACCTTGTTAATTGGTGCAGGGAATTGGAACGCTGCATCAACCATTGAATTTACTTGTTCTTCCGCGAGTTCATCGCCAATCATTGCTGATAAGATTTTGGTACTACGTGAAACAAAATCTTCTGCTAACAGCGCATCGATATCATCAAACTTAGGCAGTTCTTGTGGGAAAAATAGACCTTGATTACGGCCTAGACCTTGGCGAACGGCTTGGCCAAAGGAAACTTGTTCGTCATTTTCTTTAATGTTGTACAGCTTCATAGCTCACTTCCTGTTACGTTCGAACCTTGCTTGTTCAGGTGACAAACATGGACGAATCCTTCTTCATTTTGTACGTAGTTTTGTTCGAGCCAACGAGCTACACGCTCAGCGACATCTTTATCTTTACAAATACTAAATAGTGTTGGGCCGCTACCAGAAATGCCGGTAGCTAAAGCGCCTGCGGTCGCCGCATACTGACGAGCATCAGCGAACCCCGGTAGCAGTTTCGCACGATACGGTTCAGCGATCACGTCTTTGATCATTTTTGCCGCGAGCTCTGGCTGATTCGAATGACACGCATGAATAAAGCCCGCTAAATGACGACCATGAGCAATGATATCCTGTCGACGGTACTGAGATGGTAGGATCTCTCTTGCTTCAGCCGTCGAAACTTTGATACCAGGGTAAGCCATTACCCAATACCAATCATCAAAACACGGCACTTCTTGGCTGATAATGCCTAGCTCTTCTAGCATCAATTGCACGCCGCCTAAGTAACACGGTGCAACGTTGTCATAATGCACACCACCTGAGATCTGCCCTTCCATTTCACCCATCAGGGCCAGAAGCTCAGTCTCGTCAAGGGGTTCACCATGGAAGCGGTTTAACGCATCTAATGCTGCGACGATTGAACAGGCACTTGAACCAAGACCAGAACCGATAGGCATGTTTTTCTCAAGCGTCATTTCAAGCGGAAGTAGTGCTTCCCCTTTCTTTTCTAATTCACGAGCAAAAACACGCCAACAGTCATAGACGATGTTCTCTTTTGGGTTTTCTGGCAGCTTTGCGACAAAGCTGCCCGCGGTTTTGAGCGAAAAAGGCTCATTGCCTGCCTTCACTTGAACTCGGTCACCAAGTAAAGTGCCATCAACTGGTGACACTGCGGCCCCCAGCACATCAAAACCTACACTGACATTTCCGATTGATGCTGGAGCGTAAACCACTACATCCATACCACGACTCATATGTTTATACTCCTAGCTTCCAACCTAATGTACGCATCACGTCTGAGAAGACACCTGCTGCCGTTACCTCTGTACCTGCCCCGTAACCACGCAGAACTAGCGGGATTGGTTGGTAGTAGCGGCTAAAGAATGCCAGCGCGTTTTCGCCGTCTTTAATCTTGAACATAGGATCGTTTTCATCAACCGCAGCAACACTCACTCGGCATTGACCATCAACGATTTCACCGACATAACGCAGTACTTTGCCTTCTTCTGCCGCTTTCGCTGATTGCTCTTTAAAATAGGCATCCGCTTCAGGGAGACGAGCCATAAACTCTTCAATGCTGCCGGAATCATCAAAGCCCGGTGGCAGCGCTTGGTCAACAATTACATCTTCAAGCTCTAAGTTCATGCCCGCTTCACGCGCAAGGATCAGCAGTTTACGCGCTACATCCATACCGGATAGATCATCACGAGGATCGGGTTCAGTAAAACCGTTGTCTTTGGCAATATTCGTCGCTTGGCTCAGTGTCATACCTTCATCAAGCTTACCGAAGATATAAGAGAGTGAGCCCGATAAGATACCTGTAAAACGCTCTAACTCATCACCCGCTGAGATGAGGTTTTGAAGGTTTTCGATAACCGGCAGACCTGCACCTACCGTCGTTTCATACATAAGTTTACGACGAGAACTACGGGCAACATCACGCAACTGGTGATAGTACGCCATGCTCGCAGTATTGGCTTTCTTGTTTGGCGTAACGACGTGGAAACCGGCCGCTAAGAAGTCCGCATATTGGTTAGCAATGACTTCGCTTGACGTACAGTCAACCAATACCGGGTTAATGATGTGGTTGCGTTGAACCAAAGAGATGAGACGCGCTAGGCTGAACTCTTCCGATGCGTCGTTCATGCGATCGCGCCAATGGTCTAAAGGCAGACCTTCGCTATCAAGCAACAAGCCTTTACTATTCGCTAGGCCACAAACACGCAGCACAATGCCTTTCTCTGCCAGTTTCGCTTGTTGACGCTGGATCTGATCGACCAGCTCACCGCCAACACCGCCCACACCAACAACGAACACATCGAGGAAATGTTTCGAGTTGAATAGGTTCTCGTGACACGCTTTAATCGCTTCAGAAATCTTATCTTCTGGGATAACCGCAGAGATAGCACGCTCTGATGAGCCTTGAGCAATCGCAACAATGTTAACGTTCACTTCTGCAAGTGATGAGAAGAACTGCGAAGCAACGCCGCGAGAAGTACGCATACCATCACCAACAAGAGTTACGATGGCAACATCGCTGATAAACTCTACAGGCTCTAGTAGACCGTCTTTCAATTCCAGTTCAAATGTGTCCGATAGCGCTTGCTCTGCTAGGGCTTTGTCTTGCGCTTCAATACAGAAACTGATGCTGTATTCAGATGATGATTGAGTGATCAGTACAATGGATACGCCTGCTGATGACATCGCGCCGAATACGCGGCTCGCCATGCCTACCATGCCTTTCATTCCCGGACCAGAGACATTGACCATCGTCAGATCACTTAGAGTCGTGATGCCTTTGATCGCTAACTTATCTTCACCAGTATCTTGACCAATCAACGTACCCGCACCTTGAGGGTTAAAGCTATTCTTGATTAAGCAAGGGATGTGGAACTGGGCAATAGGCGCGATGGTTTTAGGGTGCAGAACGGATGCACCAAAGTAAGAAAGCTCCATCGCTTCTTGGTAGCTCAACGATTTTAGTAGACGTGCATCGTCAACAAGGCGTGGGTCACAGTTGTAAACACCATCAACGTCTGTCCAGATTTCGCAGCAATCAGCACGTAGACAAGCTGCCAGAACAGCTGCTGAATAATCAGAACCATTACGACCAAGCGTAACCAACTCACCATTTTCGTTACCCGCAGTAAAGCCCGGCATGATATTGACGTGACCTTGAGGTAGAGGGTTTTGACGGAAGTTCTGAGTCGACACTTCAACATCAACCATCGCCTCTAAGTGCTCTCCACGAGCAAATAGGTATTGAACAGGGTCGATTAAGCTTGCCGCTTGGCCTTTTGCTTCTAAAACCGCTTTCATTAGCTGAATTGAAACGCGCTCACCTTTACTAATAATGCGAGCGTTGACATTGTCTGGGCACATTCCAAGTAGGTTGATACCATGAACAAACTGACGCAGTTGAGTCAGCGAGGTCTTAACCTGGTTGTCATAGCCACTGCCATCAAGGTTAGGCAGCACTTGCTTAATATCTTGGAATAAATCGCGGAAAGAATCTTCTAGCTCTGCGATTTGCAGCTCTGCTTCACCATTCTTCAGTGCACCGTCAATCACTGAGACTAACTTGTTTGTGGTTTTTCCTGGTGCAGAAAGCACCACCGCCACTTCTTCTTGCTGGGCATTATTAGCAATGATATCTGCTGCTCGTAAAAAACGGTCAGCATCCGCTAATGATGAACCTCCAAACTTTAAAACTCGCATCCCTTCCTCCAAAATGTTTTAAATCGGCATAAAAAAAGGCCTGTATCTTGTTGGATACAGGCCTTTTTTTTGAATTTGTTTCGCTTAGCAGCCTGCCCCAACAATTGCGATGTCGGTAATAATAATGGTTGTGGTCATTACTAGGCTTTGATGCTGCATACTATATTTATCTTCACGATGTGTTTGCTTACCCATACGTTTAACCTATTTTTCATCCTTGCGTCAATGAAAAGTTACTATTTTTTGTTCACACTTAGTGTTACTCGCATTCACAATTAAAACTTAGGTAACAATTTAATTTAACCAAGTAATGAAACTATAAGCACATATCATAATAACTAATTGCTATATAAAAGTTGCTACTAGTTCATTCGTTTTATGCTTTAATTACAAACGCAGTGGACGAAAAACAAGCAAGGGAGCGGCCAATGAAAATAATATTAAGCCTGTCAGCGCTTGCTTTCGCCTGTCCATTACTTGCCACGGAGCTTCCTCCATTACCTTCTCAACAAAGTACCTCACCACATAAGATCTTTTTATCTAGTGAAAATGATCAACGCGATTTCGATTCTTGGAAAGTAGACGGCGGTTACTCATACAATGTTTTCGATCGCATCGACCTTTATGTCGGCGCTCGTTTAAACAATAGCGATAAGATCAACGAAACAGGCTTCTTAAGTGGTGTTAGCTACCAAGTGACGCCAAGAGTATCGGTACAAAGCATGCTGCACTCATCGAGTGAAGAAAGCATTGAGGAAGGGAAAGAAAAACGCCTTTCAGCTGAAGTATCAAGCCGCCTGAAGTTAACGGAAAACTTGGATATTCATGCCACTCTCGATTATCAAGAATGGCAAAAAGGCGTTGAGGTCGGTTTAGGCTTTCGCTTTTAGCTCCAGTCTAAAAGCTCGGTTGACATTAATACACCATTCCAATCGGCGTAAATGTAATCCCCTGGCTGAATCATTTGATTGTGGATAGTAAGAGTCACATTGATTTCTCCTACCCCACGCTTCTCTGTCTTAAACGGGTTAGTCCCAAGTGCTTTGATTCCGAGCTCCATTTCTGACATGGCAGCCACGTCTCTTACCGCACCATTCACAATGACACCTTCCCAATTATTATCGATAGCCAGAATAGCAAGTTGGTCACCCAATAACGCCCTTTGACACGAACCATGGCCATCAACAACCAACACTTTCCCAGTGCCATCTTGGCTGAGCATTTCGCGAACTTTAGAGTTATCGTGATAACAACGTACCGTTACGATTTCACCGTAAAACGCGAGCTTGCGTCCAAAACTATGCAGAGGTAGCGCTAGCAGCGTCACTTTATCTTCATGCTTGTCACAAATATCAGGTGTAATATCTTTCATTTTTCCTCCATGAGCTTCTTAAATCCATTATCTACATCGATCTTGCCATCTCCCTAGCAAGACCTTGTTTTGTTCTTCTAAACAAGAGACCAGAAACAACCACTCTCCTTCTACGTAATAAATCGCATTTTGGTGGTACTTTTGGCCTAAAACTAGCGCTTTATCGAGGCTAATATCGACAGCAAAGCTTGCCTCACACCAACTAAAGTTCTCATCGCCAACCAGTACACTGCTATAACAAGTATGGTCTATTTCTTGCGCTAAGTGTTGATTATTTAGGTCATTATCAATTTCAGACAAGCAAACGCTTCTCGGGTTCCAAGCGGTAATAATGGCAAAAGTGGCACTCCGAGGCTGCGCAGAAAAACTGAAGTAGGGGTCACAATAGGCTTGCCATAGTTCAGCCTCTATCATGATAGCCTCCAATTGATTTACATTTAGTAGATACTATTAATATTTGTTACATTCCAACTCTTGATATAAATCAACAAAGTGATTGGAATTAGGACTTCTACGTTGTTAGCATGCTGTTAACATTATAAAATCCGCCTCAAAGACTAATGGGATACTGAGGAATTTGGACCTCAAGTGTAGAAAGTAAGCACCATGGATGGCGGGCGATCAAAGAGAGTGTAATTTTACAGGCTTTGGTTTATTATCAACATCACATTACCTGTATGTTATGTTTTTGCCTAGAATTTATTCTATTAGCACAAATTTTTCACAAGTTTAGGTACCGCCAATGCAAACCCCGCACATTCTTATTGTTGAAGATGAGCAAGTAACTCGTAACACTCTAAAGAGTATTTTTGAAGCAGAGGGATACGCTGTTTTCGAAGCCAGTGACGGTGAAGAGATGCACCAGGTGCTGTCTGACAACCAAGTTAACTTGGTTATTATGGACATCAACCTACCGGGCAAGAATGGTCTACTGCTCGCTCGCGAACTGCGTGAGCAAGCAAATGTTGCGCTAATGTTCTTAACAGGCCGTGATAACGAAGTTGATAAGATTCTTGGTCTAGAGATCGGTGCAGATGATTACATCACTAAGCCGTTTAACCCACGTGAATTAACTATCCGTGCTCGCAACCTACTTAACCGCTCGATGAATTCAAGCGTAGTAAGTGAAGAGAAACGTAGCGTTGAGAAGTACGTATTTAACGGTTGGGTGCTAGATATCAATAGCCGCTCGCTAGTTAGCCCAAGCGGTGACGGTTACAAGCTGCCACGCTCTGAGTTCCGTGCCCTACTTCACTTCTGTGAAAACCCAGGCAAGATCCAGACTCGTGCAGATCTACTGAAGAAAATGACTGGACGTGAGCTTAAGCCACACGATCGTACAGTAGACGTTACAATCCGTCGCATTCGTAAGCACTTTGAATCAGTTTCTGGCACACCAGAAATCATTGCAACGATTCACGGTGAAGGCTACCGCTTCTGTGGTGACCTAGAAGAATAAGTGGCATAGAAGAGTAATTCACTCTTTCTCAAAAAATGGAGCCGCTTGGCTCCATTTTTTATATCTAGATTTCAGATACAAAAATGGCCGCTAATCAGCGACCATTTATATTGATTAACTCGGGTTAGCCTCGGCCACCTTTAATCGCATCGATGATTTCAGTGGTTGAACAGCCATCTTCGAAGTTAAGTACTTCCACTTTACCACCGTTGGCAATCACTTCTTTACCACCCGCAATCTCTTCCGGTTTGTAATCACCACCTTTCACGAGTAAGTCTGGCAATACTTCAGAAATCAGACGTTGTGGCGTATCTTCACCAAATGGCACCACCCAATCAACCGCACCTAAACCAGCCAGAACGGCCATACGGCGATCTGTTGGGTTTACTGGACGACCAGGTCCTTTAAGACGCTTAACCGACTCATCAGTGTTAACCGCTACAATCAGGCGGTCACCAAGCTGAGCAGCATGGTTCAGGTAAGAAACGTGACCAGCATGCAAAATATCGAAGCAGCCATTGGTCATGACCACTTTTTCGCCTTTTGCTTGAGCCTTTTTCACTGCCTCAATCAGAGCTTGCTCGCCAATCACACCAAAATCAGTGTCTTGGCTACCATGAACCGCTTCTGCCAGTTCGATGGTTGATAGCGTTGAAGTACCAAGCTTACCAACAACAATGCCTGCTGCTGCGTTTGCGAGCGCACATGCTTCATCAAGCGGCTTACCTGCCGCTACAGAAGCTGCAAGTACAGAGATAACTGTATCACCGGCACCTGTGACATCGTAGACTTCTTTCGCTTGAGTCGGCAGATGGAACGGCTCTTGACCACGACGCAGTAACGTCATGCCATGCTCACTACGAGTCACAAGCAGCGCTTCAAAGTCAAACTCTTCGATCAGAGCGAGACCTTTCTCTGCTAGCTCTTCATCTGACTTTATCTTACCCACCACCAGCTCAAACTCAGCCATGTTCGGCGTCAGTAGCGTAGCACCACGGTAGCGTTCAAAGTCCGCACCTTTAGGGTCAATAAACACAGGAACATTCGCTGAACGTGCTTTTTGAATAAACTTTTGTACGTGCTCTAGCGCACCCTTTGCATAATCAGATAACACCACTGATTTCACTTTTGGTAGCGCTTGCTCCATACGATCAAGGATCAATTCAGCATCCACATTCTCAAACTTATCTTCGAAGTCTAAGCGAATCAGTTGCTGACCACGGCTCATCACACGTAATTTAGTAATGGTTGGATAATTTGGTAATCCAACAAAATCACATTTTACTTTTAGTGCAGAAAGCGTTTCATTGAGCGCTTTGGCCGGTTCATCTATCCCTGTTAAACCAACAATATGAGCGTGACCACCAAGCGAGGCAATATTCATTGCAACGTTAGCAGCACCACCAGGACGCTCTTCATTATTCTCTACTTTGACTACAGGCACAGGCGCTTCAGGTGAAATGCGACCAGTTGGGCCATACCAGTAACGATCAAGCATCACGTCACCGATGATAAGCACACCAGAATCACTGTAGTTAGGTAGGATTGGCTTCATTGTGGATCTCCAAATTCTAATTCGGGCAAGAGTTTAGCATAAAGGTTCAGCGTTATTCTAACCACTCGTGCCATAGTTTCATCACAAGCTCACGCTCGCAGACAAATTTGTCTTCCGCCACATCCGCATCAAGGTTGAGTAAGTTGCGGTGGTGGATTTGATCGCGCATGCTGGTATAGGCATGAGTCAGCGCCACCGCGGCATCCTCTTCCATAATTCCTTGCGCCATCATAGATTCAAAAATACGTACATTGTCACTCCAACGAGTCAATTTAGGCTTTTCATGACTATGACGTAGTACCAGGTATTGCGCTAAAAACTCAACGTCGGTGATACCACCTGGGTCTTGTTTGAGCATAAACCGCCCGCTCTTCTTGCCACCCAAATGGTCGCGCATTTTTACTCGCATTTCGGAAACGTCTTTAACCAATTTAGCTTCATCGCGCGCTAAAGTAAGTATTTCATGACGCGTCTTAGCAAAAGCTTGCTGTAAAAGTTCATCACCAAAAATCATTCGCGCGCGAACCAGAGCTTGATGCTCCCAAGTCCAAGCATCTTGACGTTGATACTCATCAAAGGCGTCCGTTGGACTAACCAATAATCCTGACGCCCCTGATGGACGTAAGCGAGTGTCTACCTCATAGAGAATGCCAGATGCCGTGCGAGTAGAGAAAATATGGATAATGCGCTGAGCGAGTCTCAAGTAGAACTGGCGCGCATCGATCTCTTTTTTACCATCAGTGTAGGAGTGAACTGGGCTATCATGCATAAACACAATGTCCAAGTCTGAATTGTAGCCAAGCTCCCAACCACCAACTTTGCCATAGCCGATAACGGCAAAACCTTTGCCTTCGCGGTCTTTTAGGTGAGAAGGAACGCCAAATTTCTCCGTCATTTGTAACCACGCCTGACCGACTACAGACTCAACGATGGCCTCAGCCAGATAGGTTAAGTGATCACTCACTTTCATTACTGGCAAGACACCAGCAATGTCGGCTGCCGCAATACGTAAGATACATATCTGCTTAAACTGACGCAGCGCTTCCATTTGCTGCTCCATATCATCTTCAGGAATACGGGCGAGGAAGTCTCTCAACTCACTTTGATAACTTTCTAGAGGGATAGGATTATAAAGCTGCAGTGGGTCAATCAGTTCATCAAGCAAAATCGGGTAACGGCCAAGTTGCTCTGAAATCATCGGACTCGCGGTACATAGGCGAACCAGTTGAATCAACGCCGCTTGATGCTCATCGAGCAATTCTAGATACGTAGTCCGCGTGACGATTCGATGCAGTAAATGCAGCACTCGCGGCAAACCAAACTGAGCATCTTTATGGGTATAAATCGCAGAGAAGATTTTCGGCATCAGTCTGTTCAGCACTTCTCGACCGCGTGGTCCGAGCGTCTTCTTAGCTAAGTCTTTCTTAAACTGAATGATGGTTTCAGCCATTTGCTGCGATTGTTCAGCTTGAATGTCGGTTTCTAGGATTTGTTCAAGCACATCTTGTTTAGCCGCCATGTCCCACAGTTCAACAAAATGTTTAGCGATATCTTGCTGCTCTTCTTCATCGTCACCAATTAGCTCACCAAATACCGCATGCACATTGGCCATATGAGTTTGGACATCGGCAATCAGTTGCTCCCATTGCTGATAGCCCATCGCTACGGCAAGTTGTAATTGCTCGGTTTCACATTCAGGTAATGTTTGCGTTTGCTTGTCGGCCATCGCTTGCAGTAAGTTTTCTAGTCGACGTAAGAACTTATAAGCTTGACGCAAGTGCTCCGTCTCTTGTGCCGTGAGCTGTTCTAACTCTTCAATCGCATCAATGGTTTCAAGCAGCCCTCTTTGACGCAAGCTTGGCTCACGACCACCACGGATCAACTGAAACACCTGAGCGATAAATTCAATTTCGCGAATCCCACCCGCGCCAAGTTTAATGTTGTTACTTAACCCTCGGCGGCGGACTTCACTACTGATCATTGATTTCATGCGGCGCAGAGATTGAATCGCACTAAAATCGATGTAGCGGCGGAAAACAAATGGGCGCAGCATTTGACGCAGCTCTTGGTACTCTGGGTACATTTCACTCCCCATGACACGCGCTTTGATCATTGCGTAGCGTTCCCAGTCACGCCCTTGCTCTTGGTAGTAATCTTCCAGTGCCGCATAGCTCATCACCAAAGGGCCACTATCACCAAAAGGACGTAAACGCATATCAACCCGATAACAGAAGCCATCAAAAGTGTGTTGGTCGAGCGCTTTGATAACTCGTTGGCCTAAACGGGTAAAAAACTGAGCATTGGCAATACTGCGACGTGCCCCTTCTGTTTCACCATTTTCTGGGTAGGTAAAAATCAAATCGATATCAGAAGAGAAGTTAAGTTCCCCACCGCCTAACTTGCCCATACCGATAATCAACATTGGCTGCGCTTCTCCAGCCGCATTGGTCGGGGTCCCCCACTGCTCGCAACAAACTTTGTATTGCCATTGATAGGTTTCAAAGATCATCGCTTCAGCGAGCTGAGAAAGGTGGGCCAGACTCTCTTCTAAGGTCCAAGTCGCAGCAAAATCACGCCACGCAATGTAGACCATTTCTCGGTTACGAAACTGGCGTAACACTCGATGGCCTTGCATTTCATCGCTGCATGCTGCCAATTGCTCTGCCAAACGCTCGCGGTAACTTTCACAGCGTGACTCTGATATCAGCATCTCTGGTAGCAACTGTTGCAGGCGTTCGTCACTCGATAATGTGTCGGCAACAAACTTACTTAAACCCGCAATATAACGCAGCTGTTGCAGCGTTGATTCAGACCAGTGAGAGAGCGCGTCAGATTCAAAAAGTGATTCTAGTGCGGCATGAGATATGGGAGCGAGCTGCTGGGGCAATTGCATGATTCTTCCTTGTTTCGATAAGCCTTTGAAAGGTTATGGACTATTTATACCAGACTTAAACCAATAAAAAACGCCCACTGTTAAGCAGCGGGCGTTTAATGGTAACTGGTTAGCAAAATTAGACTCTAAATGACGTAATCTTCTTGTCTAACTCTTCAGCATTTTGCTGCATGATTTCTGAGGTTTCCAACAGCTCTGATACCACCGTTACTGACGCTTCAACCAACTCACGTACATTGGTTAAGTTTTGGTTCATCTCTTCTGCAACGCTACTTTGCTGGCCAGCTGCCGTCGCAATTTGGAAGTTCATGTCGTTGATCTGGTTAACCTGACCAACAATGCCGTCTAACTCACTGCCTGCATTAGTCACAAGATCAACGCCTTCTGCCGCTTCAACCACACTTTTTTCCATCAGCTCTACTGCTGAATTCGCACTGGTTTGCAGCTTAGTGATCATATCTTGAATTTCAACTGTTGCCTGCTGAGTGCGTTGAGCTAGGTTACGAACCTCGTCAGCAACCACAGCAAAACCGCGACCTGCTTCACCAGCACGTGCTGCTTCAATCGCTGCGTTTAATGCAAGTAAGTTAGTTTGCTCAGAAATACCTTGGATGGTACCGACAACACTGCCAATCGAGCCAACACTGTCTTCCACTTCATTGACCGCTTGGGCTGAGGCAGAAATATCTTTCGATAATTCACTGATTTTTCGCACCGTATCTTGGACAAAACGTTGACCTGTCGATGCTTGCGTTGATGCCTGCTCTGTTAACGTTGAGGCATTTTGCGCATGGTCAGCGACCGTTTGTACTGTAGAGGTCATTTCACTCATCGCAGTGGCAAGCTGATCAATCTCATTGAACTCTTCTTGAGCGGACTCTTTGGTCTCAGACATACTCAAGGTCATTACTTCCGTCAGACCAGCAAGCTCTTGAGAAGCATCGACTTGCAGCTTGATCATCTCTTGTAATTGCACACGCGTCTTTTCAAGCTCACGAGCAACATCGCCGTACTCATCCTTACACATCATTTCGATCGGCACAGAGAGATCTTTCTCCGCCATGGTTTTGATGGAATCACTCAGATATTGAGTCTGGCGAAGCATAACTCGCGCAGCAAACATTAGCAGTACAACAAAGACCACAATTAGCAATCCTGTTTGCCAAGCTACTTGGACTAAGTAAGCTTCATAATGCTCTTGAGCAACCTCCGCACTTTGCGTCGCTGCCAATAAAGCATCGTAAAAAGTGCTCGCATCCCACAACTGCTTTGAGATGATCAGCAAGGTACTGAACACCATTAGCATCACCATTTTTGGGACTAAGCGAATATCCGTGATCACTCGCTCCCATGGTTTAAATGCCAGTTTGGTCATTGTTACTTCTCCACTAAGTCTTATATATTGAGTGTTCCTGAATCCAATCAGGTCACTTAAGCTCTACTACCTCTGAGATTCAAGGTATCCGTTATTTATTTCGAGCCTCGTATGAAAAAGAATAATATCAAAGACGACACTAAGCCGATGAGCTTGCTGTCACTAATCTTGTCATTTATGGCGCTATTTGTGATCTCAGGCTTACTGTTTTTCCCTTTACGCCCAGAAACTCGACAAGTCCTTATCGGCTTAGACTTCATAATCTGTAGCATATTTATACTCCAGTTAGGCATAGATTTGATCCGCGCTACAGATCGGGTGCAATTTATGAAACGTCACTGGATAGACTTTCTAGCGAGTTTGCCGATGATCGAGCCACTGCGTTACGCACGTTTGTTTTCAATTTTGCGCGTGATCTTGGTCATTCGCTCGAGCCGCAGTGTGATTAGACAACTATTAAAGAATAAGCACGAAACCACATTGGCTTCGATCTTACTGCTGATGGTGATCCTACTAACTGCAGGGTCAAGCATAATGCTATTTCTCGAAGGTCAATCACCTAATGCCAATATTCAAGATGGCGGTGATGCGATGTGGTGGGCGCTGGTAACAATCTCTACCGTCGGTTACGGTGACCACTACCCAGTAACAGACGCGGGGCGAATCCTTGCGGCGGGGCTAATCATCTGTGGTGTGGGTCTGTTCGGTATGATCTCGGGATTGGTCACTTCAATGATTACCTCACCATCGAAAATACAAACGACTCGTTCTGAGAATAAAGAACGCCTGCTGCTAGAGTTAGTTGAAAAACAGGATGAGATCATAAAACGCTTAGATCGACTAGAAAGACAAAAAGAGACCAATACAAAACGGGAGCCCTAAGGCTCCCGTTTTCATTCACTGACTGTTAGTCCTGCCAATAAGGTTCCGCTTCAATACAGATAACGCGAGTTTGCTCCATTGCATGAAGAATGGAGCTCTCTTGGCGCGCTAACCAACGTTCAAGCTGTTCGCGCTCTTCACCTTGTAGCTTTTCTACTAAAGGAGCGAGTGTTTTTAGCTTCAGTAGGTCATCAGTCCCATGGAGTAAGTCACTCCAAGGTAAACGGAAGCTATCACGTTCATCAAAATCATACAGGCTGGCAAAACTCACACCCGTGAATAGATTGCGCATCAAGCGGTATTGCTGCTCAATGTAATCTTGGCTAGTTAAGTTACGCTCTGGCGGGAAGGCTTCCATCAACTCTGCCCAAGTTCTATCGAGTTGCTGTACAGAAAAGTGTTCAACGTTGAGTGCCATTTTTTCACGCGATTTCTCGTCCAAAAACGGTTGCCAACCACGAGTTAAAATCCAACGACTCAAGTCTAGCAATAGCCCGGTGTAACGAGACGAGTTGAGTAGTTCTAGAATTTGCTCTCGGCTTGGTAGCCGCTCTTCAATCTGCTTCAGTTCAATGACAAGGAACTTACGTGCATCTAACTTGCGCAGCGCATGGCCTTTATCATCAAGCAGGTCTTCTAAATACTCATAGTCATTCAACCATTCAAGATCTTGCTCTAGCCATTTCAGCTCTTGACGTAAAATCGCACTGGCTCGACGCGGCACCACGCCACCGTACACAGTTAAAATCTGGCGAATGTAGCTAATTGAGTGCTTGATTTCGTGTAGTGCTTCAATCGAATCGCGTTCAGAGTAGATCTGCTCATGGTAATGCCAATGAGAAAGTGCATGCTCTAAAGAGTTAATCAAGCAAGACTCAACGCTATCTCTTCTTTTAGTATCAACTAAAGCGAGCGGTTTCACTTTATCACCGGTATAGCCCATCGCCAGTCGGTACCCTTTCGCCGCTTTACTTAAGTTACCAAGGCGCATACCACCCTGCTCACAGAAAAGACGCGCTAAGGTAAACAGAGCATCGGTTTGCCCAGATTTAAGCTCCAGCTCCACCTCACAAATAGGGTCTTCCTGACCATTGGCTTCGACTTTACCTTGATCAAAAGCCACTTCAACCTGGCTACCATCTGGCATACCAATCAGCCACTGTTCACGAGTAAAGTTAGTCGAGAAAAGGGGTTGCAGTTCCGATTGAAGAATCGCTATCTCTTTACCTTTCGGCCAGATATCTTCGGGATGCAACGTTAGGTCAGGCTCATTACCGTCATGCTCTGCGTTGTATTCAGGTCTTTGGTGCAAACCAGCAACAACGCGGCCTGCCGTCTTGACGGTCTGTACATAAACATCATCATAACGGCGAATACGCATGCCAATATCATGTTGGCGGAGCCAGTTATCCGGCGTATCAAAGTAGGTGTTACCAAGCTCTCGACAGCTATGCTGAAGTACTTTGGTTTCAGAAATTTTTTGACGTAAAGTCTCTGAAAAATCGGGAGAAACAAAAAACTTCAGTTCTATCTCGGTTTCCATAGTGTTACCTTTCAAAGCAGATAGAGACAGGATATTGCCTATTTTCTTACTCGGCAAGAAAGAAATATCGCCCCAATGATGATCTAAAACAGTTTTAATGAGTGATTTAATGGGTTAACATGCGCGCCTTTATAGCCATCGTTCAACATTTCGCCATGAAATGGTGTATGTTAGTTTTTAGGTTATATTAATTGGGTTGAATGACCATGCCAGTAAATACAATTATGGGGTTATTTGCAAAGTCCCCTATTAAACCTTTGCAGCGCCACGTTGTGTGTGTAAACGAATGTTGCTCGCACCTAGTTAACTTCTTTGAAGTAAGTTCAAAGGGTGACTGGGAGAAAGCATCTGAAATCCGTTCACAGATTTCTCACCTAGAGAAAGAAGCCGACGTATTAAAGCGCGAAATTCGTCTTAAACTTCCTCGTGGTTTGTTTATGCCTGTGGATCGTAGTGACATGTTGGAACTACTGACACAGCAAGACAAACTAGCAAACCTTGCAAAAGATATTGCTGGCCGTGTTTATGGCCGTCAATTGACTATCCCTGCACCTCTTCAAGAAAACTTTATCGCGTACGTAAAACGTTGCCTAGACGCAGCGGAGCAAGCGCAAAAAGTTATCAATGAGCTTGATGAGTTATTGGAAACTGGATTTAAAGGCCGTGAAGTAACACTTGTGGCTGAAATGATCCATCAACTGGATGTGATTGAGGACGACACAGACGCGATGCAGATTCAACTTCGCCAGCAACTAATGGCTATCGAAGCGGATCTAAGTCCTATTGATGTGATGTTCCTTTACAAAATTCTAGAGTGGGTAGGTGGTATTGCTGATCAGGCGCAACGTGTTGGTGCGCGTCTGGAAGTAATGTTGTCTCGCTCATAAAATAAGTTAACCAAATAACGAAGAGCATCTAACTAGTTCACACCCCTTATAGGCGCTAAATACTGACGCGCTGAAGGGGTTTTGTCGTGCTTAATTTTTGCTCCGCTTGTTATCAACAACTAGGTATTACGATGGATATCCTTGCGAACTACGGCACTGTCCTGATTCTTATTGCAGCCGCTTTTGGCTTTTTGATGGCGATTGGTATTGGTGCGAATGACGTAGCCAATGCGATGGGCACATCTGTAGGCTCAAAAGCACTAACAGTAAAACAAGCGATCATCATCGCGATGATCTTTGAATTTGCTGGTGCATATTTAGCAGGTGGTGAAGTAACCGACACTATCCGTAAAGGCGTAATTGAAACGTCCCTATTCGCTCATCAACCAGACGTTCTTGTCTTCGGTATGATGTCAGCTCTACTTGCAGCGGGTACATGGCTACTGCTTGCATCTTACATGGGCTGGCCGGTATCAACCACTCACTCAATCATCGGTGCAATCATCGGCTTTGCGTGTGTGTCTGTCGGTACTGAAGCGGTGGACTGGGCCTCAGTTCAAGGCATTGTAGGTAGCTGGATTATTACTCCTGTTATCTCAGGTTTCTTTGCTTACGTTATCTTTGTCAGCGCCCAGCGCCTGATCTTCGACACAGAGAAACCGCTATTTAACGCAAAGCGCTTTGTACCTGTTTACATGTTCATCACGACCATGGTTATCGCACTGGTAACAATTAAGAAAGGTCTTAAGCACGTTGGCCTTCACCTTTCTAATGGTGAAGCGTGGATGTGGGCAGCGGCTGTTTCTGCAATCGTAATGGTCGGTGGTTACCTATACATTCAGAAGAAATTCTCTAACCGCGAAGATGACCACGGTTTTGCCGGCGTTGAAGGTATCTTCAGCGTACTAATGGTTATCACGGCGTGTGCGATGGCATTTGCGCACGGCTCTAACGACGTAGCAAACGCGATTGGCCCTCTATCTGCTGTTGTATCAACCGTTGAGCACATGGGTGAAATCACCGGTAAGAGCACTATCGCTTGGTGGATTCTACCACTAGGTGGTTTTGGTATCGTTGTTGGTCTAGCAACCCTAGGTCATAAAGTAATGGCAACCGTAGGTACAGGTATTACTGAACTGACTCCTAGTCGTGGTTTTGCCGCTCAGCTAGCAACAGCATGTACGGTTGTATTGGCGTCAGGTACTGGTCTACCTATCTCAACAACGCAAACGCTTGTTGGTGCGGTACTAGGTGTTGGTTTTGCTCGTGGTATTGCGGCGCTAAACCTTGGCGTTGTACGTAACATCGTCGCATCTTGGATTGTAACTCTGCCTGCAGGTGCACTACTGGCAGTGGTATTCTTCTACGGAATCCAAGCAATGTTCTCTTAATAAATAATGACAGTGATATGTAAACTCACTGTCATTATTGGCTCAAAACCGCAGAAAGGGAGGCTTAGCCTCCCTTCTTTGTTGCAGTCAGATTAGAAACTACTTACTATTTGACCTTAGAAAAATTCAAGATTTGGGGTTGTGGCTTTCCCACCCTTTTAGACTGTTAAAGGATTTACCGTGAAAAAACTGGTTTGCTTAGTTTTAGCATCAATGCTAGCTGTACCTGCGGCATTCGCTCAAGACCGTTATATCTCAGATAAGCTATTTACTTACATGCACGCTGGCCCTAGTAATCAGTTCCGCATTATTGGTAGTGTAGATGCTGGTGATAAAGTGAAGCGTCTGACAAGCAATAAAGATACTGGATATACTCAAATTCAAGACGCTAAAGGCCGCAAAGGCTGGGTAGAAAGCCGCTTTGTTACCAATCAAGAAAGCATGGCACTACGCCTACCGAAGCTTGAAAAAGAGCTATCGGAAGTGAAAGCGAAGCTAGCTAATGCTCGTTCTAGTGCAGACCAAGAAAAAGCTGGACTGGTTGAATCTCTAGCAACACGCAACAATCAGATTAATGATTTAGAGCAAGGCTACAGCGAGATGAGCCAACAGCTATCAGCATCGCAAGAAGAGGTTCGTAAACTACGTGCTAAGCTAGATACGCAAAAAGATGATCTACTGCTGAAATACTTTATGTACGGCGGTGGTGTCGCAGGTATCGGCCTTCTATTTGGTCTGATTCTTCCACACATCGTGCCACGTAGAAAGCGCTCGCCATCCGGTTGGTCATAAGCCACTGACAAAGTTTAGAATGCAAAAAGGTCACCATAATGGTGACCTTTTTTATCTCTTGGCTATTCCCTAGCCCTGCCAATCATACAAAGCCGGAATCTCGATCTCCTCGCCCTTAAAACGCACTAAGCAGGAGCGCTGTTCAATCGCGACCAACTGCAGTTCATCATTAATCCAATCGCCCTGCCCATACTCTGTATCATTGATTTTCACCCAGCGCTTACTCTCCTTACTTGAGTAAACATGCGTCTGAAAGTTCAATGGTGGCAATTTTCCATACCACTGATGTGCATCCTGAGCTAAGTTGCTCACATCGCTACGTTGCTCATTAACTTTATTAGGCTGACTGGTTAACGCCGACTCAAAGCGCTGTGCAAGCTCTGGTGATAGCGCTGATAAATCGAGCCCTTTAAGCAAGTCATCACTTGGCATATCATTCGCACTTTCAGTCGCAGCGTTAAGGTCTGAGCTCGGCGGTTGCTCATAATACTCTTGCTCTGAATCACTCAGTACTACAGGCTCTTTATAGGTACTCTTTAACTCACCAAAACCTGCTACTCGCGTAGAAGTAAACTCAAACGGCACATCGACAACCGTCGTTTGGACTACATTGTCATCGAGCCACTGGGTTTTGTAGCTGGTGTAGGTTTGATATGCCATTCCCCCGGCAATAAGCAGTGGGGGTAGAGTTATCGAGACAATACATGCCAGTTTGTTTGTCGAACGTCGCCGTTGAGATGATACTTGCTGGCCATAGGGCTGCGTGGACTCAAAGGCTTTGTGGCGGCGCTGTGAATCTTCTAGAGCTTGCATCACTTTAGACATCTAATTTCTCCTCTAGACGCTCTAAGGTTGGCGCCTCGTGCTGAGATAACTCTTCGAGCAAGCGCAGAGTCTTTTTCCCTGCTATACCATCAACGGATAACCCTTGCCAACGTTGGAATAGCTCTACCTTACGTTTAACGTCTGAGTCAAAATATTCACTTACCGATTCTGGTTCGCCCAGTACTTGCGACAAAGCCTTGTCCAGTTGCGCTATCTCTTCGCCACTCATTCCTTGCTTTAATGTCTCACTCCAATAGCTTTGCCAGATATGACGATATTGTCCCTGCCAAATCGACGCAAGCCATTGACGGTCAAAGGTGACCAGTTGGCTGCCAATTAACAACTCAACTTGCTCCCCTGACACTGAGTACAAAATCGCAAAGCGTGGTTGTTCATCAATCTGTAAACTCAATAAGACTGGACGATTTGCTTGGACTAATTCATCTAAGCTCGCTTGGTCAAGCTGACAACGAAACAGCGCGTCATCATTGTTTAAGCACAGCTGATCAAGCACCGAAGCTCGGTAGCCCCATAGCTTGTACAAATCGGCTATCGCTGCTTCTTGATCAACCCCCTGGTTGAGAATCTTCTTTAACTCACTATTAAAGGTGATGTTTTGCTGTTCGATGTTTTCAACCAGAGGGTATTGCTGCTTGATTGATTGTTCCACCCAAGGCGTGAGCAATGAAGGTGTATACCAATAAGCCCCCACTGAAAGCAGTGTGCCAATAAGTAGTGAAGCAACCAGAGAGGTGTGGTTTGAAGCTTGTGTCGGCGTTCGCTCAGCGGCAAGCGGCACAGAACCCGTTTGGAAGCTCATCACGTCATCACAAGCTGATTGTACGGTTCCATTGGAAGGCTGAGCCTCACCTAAACTGTAGGCTTGCTTTAAACTCGCATCACAGACTAAGTTTATCAGCCGAGGAATACCACTGGTTTGGCGTGCAATGTACTTGATCGATTGAGTAGAAAATAACTCAGGCGAGCCACCAGCAAGAGTCAGGCGAAACTTAATATAGTCACGCGTTTCATCTTGGTTGAGCGGTAATAGATGGTAACGCCCTGTCATACGCTGAGCCAACTGCCTTAACTGCGGCATCTTGAGCTTTTGCTGGAGTTCTGGCTGACCAATCAAGAGTACTTTGAGAAGTTTATGGCTATCGGTTTCCAAATTAGTCAGTAAGCGCAGCTGCTCTAATACATCCGCTGATAGGTGCTGAGCCTCATCGATCACCAACAACGTTTGAATGCCATTGGCATGGTTTTCCAAAAGAAAGTGATGGATAGATTGATTGAGTTGCTTTAATGATGAGTTTGGCTCATAAGGTAAATCAAACTCATCACAAATCGCCTCGAGCAACTCAATATTGGAGAAAGTTGGATTAAGAATAAGCCCTGCGCGAGTCGTCTCTGCTAAAGTCTTCAATATGGATTTAGCAATGGTGGTTTTGCCGGTGCCAACCTCTCCGGTCAGCATAGCGAAGCCACCGCCTTCACCTAATCCAGCCTGTATTTGAAAGATGGCTTCTTTATGGCGACGACTCTGATATAGGAAACGAGAGTTAGGCACAATCGAAAATGGCAACTCTGTTAGTGAAAAATGTTGTTGATACATACTTCTCGTCTCTGGGAATTCAGTGCTAAGAAAAGTACCATTGCTGGCACTATTAGCCAATGGCATTATCAAGAAAAGGGATGACTCGGTGCAAAGATACCTTGTCGGTGGTGCAGTCCGCGATCAACTGCTAAATATTAACGTCTACGACAAAGATTGGGTAGTGGTCGGTTCCACCCCTGAAGAGCTTTTAGAAAAAGGCTACACTGCTGTCGGAAAAGACTTTCCGGTATTTCTTCACCCGAAGACCAAACAAGAGCATGCACTTGCTCGAACAGAACGGAAAGTTGGCCAAGGTTATACTGGTTTTGAGTGCTACTTCGCGGCTGACGTTACCCTCGAAGAAGATCTGCTGCGTCGCGATCTGACGATCAACGCAATGGCGCAAGATTCTGATGGCAATATTGTCGATCCCTTCAATGGCCAGCAAGATCTACGCGATCGAGTATTGCGTCATGTCTCAGATGCTTTTACTGAAGATCCTTTACGCGTTCTGCGCGTTGCTCGCTTTGCCGCTAAGCTCAATCATTTAGGTTTTACCATTGCACCTGAAACCTTGAATTTGATGCGTGAGATCGCTAATTCAGGGGAGTTAAGCCACCTGACACCAGAGCGAGTTTGGCAGGAGTGGCATAAGTCTCTCTCAACCCAAAGTCCACAAATATTCTTAAAAGTGTTGCGAGACTGTGGTGCATTGCAGGTTGTGCTCCCTGAACTTGATGCTCTGTTTGGTGTACCTCAACCTGAAAAGTGGCATCCAGAAATCGATACGGGTATTCATACCCTGCTGGTTGCTGAACAAGCGGCTAGATTAAGTGACTCTCTGCCCGTGCGGTTTGCAGCTCAAGTGCATGACTTAGGCAAAGGCATTACACCAGAATCAGAATGGCCAAGTCATAAACTGCACTGCCACACTGGCGTTAAGCTGATCAAAACGCTGTGTGAACGAGTGCGGATTCCAAACGAGTTTCGCGATTTAGCTTTGATGGTGTGTGAACAACACTCCAACATCCATAGAGCTGCTGAGCTTCGCCCTGAGACCAAACTTAAAGTGCTGAATAAGTTCGATGTGTGGCGTAAACCGGAACGCTTACAAGATATTCTGCTGTGCTGTATGGCTGATAGCCGAGGCCGAACGGGTCATGAAGAGATTGACTACCCACAACGTGAAATATTTACCAACGCTTATCAGGCAGCTTTAGCGGTGAATGTACAAGACATCATCAAAGATGGCTTTAAAGGTGCAGATATCCGGGTTGAGATGGAAAAGCGTAGAGTTGAGGCTATTCGAGACGCCTAAGGAGATTCCCTACTCACTCCTTCGTCGCTCTATGGAATGACGAAACCAAGACTGTCATCGAATGAGTTGGGGATCTCTTAAAGCGAGCTGAATGCGTGAGGAGATTCCCTACTCTCTCCTTCGTCAGTCTATGAAATGACGAAACCAATACTGTCATCCTCAAGAGTGAGGAACGAATGAGTTGGGGATCTCTTAAAGCGAGTCGAACGCTTGAGGAGATTCCTTACTCGCTCATACTTCGCTCTAAGGAATGACAGATACAAAAACGCCTCCGAAATCGGAGGCGTTTTTTTAAAGCTTTAAGCTAATAATTCAAACTATGAATTATTGACCTTTAACTTCTTTAAGACCGTTGAAAGGAGCTTTAGCACCTAGAGCTTCTTCGATACGGATAAGTTGGTTGTACTTAGCAACACGATCAGAACGGCTCATAGAACCAGTTTTGATTTGACCTGCAGCTGTACCTACCGCTAGGTCAGCGATAGTTGCATCTTCAGTTTCGCCAGAACGGTGAGAGATTACTGCTGTGTAACCTGCGTCTTTAGCCATCTTGATTGCAGCTAGAGTCTCAGTTAGAGAACCGATTTGGTTGAACTTGATAAGGATAGAGTTAGCTACGCCTTTCTCGATACCTTCAGCAAGGATCTTAGTGTTAGTAACGAATAGATCGTCACCTACTAGTTGAAGCTTGTCACCTAGTAGTTCAGTTTGGTGCTTGAAGCCAGCCCAATCAGACTCGTCTAGACCGTCTTCGATAGAAACGATTGGGAATTGGTTAGCTAGCTCAGCTAGGTAGTGGTTGAACTCTTCAGAAGTGAAAGTTTTACCTTCGCCTTTCATGTTGTAGATGCCAGCTTCTTTGTCGAAGAACTCAGATGCAGCACAGTCCATAGCTAGAGTAACGTCTTTACCTAGTTCGTAACCAGCAGCAGCAACAGCTTCTGCGATAACTTCTAGAGCTTCAGCGTTAGACTTAAGGTTAGGAGCGAAACCACCTTCGTCACCAACTGCAGTGCTGTAGCCTTTAGACTTAAGAACTTTAGCTAGGTTGTGGAATACTTCAGCACCGATACGTAGACCTTCTTTAAGAGTCTTAGCACCAACTGGTTGGATCATGAACTCTTGGATGTCAACGTTGTTATCAGCGTGCTCACCACCGTTGATGATGTTCATCATTGGTAGAGGCATAGAGAACTGACCAGCAGTGCCGTTTAGTTCAGCAATGTGCTCGTATAAAGGCATGCCTTTAGCTGCTGCAGCAGCTTTAGCGTTTGCTAGAGAAACAGCTAGGATTGCGTTAGCACCGAACTTAGATTTGTTTTCAGTAGCGTCAAGGTCGATCATCACTGCGTCGATTGCAGCTTGATCTTTCGCGTCTTTACCAACTAGAGCTTCAGCGATTTCGCCGTTTACAGCTTCAACAGCTTTAAGAACACCTTTACCTAGGAAACGAGCTTTGTCGCCGTCACGTAGCTCAAGAGCTTCACGTGAACCAGTTGATGCGCCAGATGGAGCAGCAGCCATACCTACGAAACCGCCTTCTAGGTGTACTTCAGCTTCTACAGTTGGGTTACCACGTGAATCGATGATTTCACGACCTAGAACTTTAACGATCTTAGACATTGAATGTTTCCTTCTCGTTGAATATATAATGTCAAAATTAAGGGCAGCAGCACGACTAACGCTACTGCCCGTATCCTTTACTTCTCGAATTCGCCGCGTTGGTATTCACCAGCTGCTTTCACGAAGCCTGCAAATAGTGGGTGACCGTCGCGAGGAGTTGAAGTGAACTCTGGGTGGAACTGAGCCGCTACAAACCATGGGTGAGCTGGGTTCTCAATCACTTCTACCAGTTTCTTGTCTGCAGATAGACCTGATACTTTTAGGCCTGCTTTTTCGATCTGAGGACGAAGAACATTGTTCACTTCATAACGGTGACGGTGACGTTCGTGGATCGTCGCGCTACCGTATAGCTCACGAGCCTTAGTGCCTTTTTCTAGGTGACATAGCTGTGAACCAAGACGCATAGTACCACCTAGGTCAGAGGTTTCAGTACGTTCTTCAACTTTACCTTCACCATCAACCCACTCAGTGATTAGACCAACAACTGGGTACTTCGTCTCTTTGTTAAATTCTGTTGAGTGTGCACCTTCCATACCCGCAACGTTACGTGCGTATTCGATCAGTGCTACTTGCATACCTAGACAGATTCCTAGGTAAGGTACTTTGTTTTCACGAGCGAATTTTGCAGCAAGGATCTTACCTTCTACACCGCGATCGCCAAAACCACCAGGAACAAGAATTGCGTCAAGGCCAGCTAGTGCTTCATCACCTTTTGACTCAACGTCTTGAGAATCTACGTATTTGATCTTCACGCTTAGACGGTTCTTAAGACCTGCGTGTTTCAGTGCTTCGTTGACTGATTTGTAAGCGTCTGGCAGTTCAATGTACTTACCAACCATACCGATAGTTACTTCACCAGTTGGGTTCGCTTCTTCGTAGATTACTTGTTCCCACTCAGACAGGTTAGCTTCAGGAGCCGTAATGCCAAAGCGTGCACATACTAGGTCATCTAGACCTTGAGCTTTAATTAGTTGAGGAATCTTGTAGATTGAATCTACATCCTTCATTGAGATTACTGCTTTCTCTTGAACGTTACAGAACAGAGCAATCTTCTTACGCTCGTTTGCAGGGATCATGCGATCACTACGACAAACTAGGATGTCTGGTTGGATACCGATAGACAGCAGCTCTTTAACTGAGTGCTGGGTTGGCTTAGTTTTCACTTCGCCTGCTGCTGCTAGGTAAGGAACTAGTGTGAGGTGCATGAACATTGCGCGTTCACGGCCTAGTTCTACAGCAAGCTGACGAATCGCTTCCATAAATGGTAGAGATTCGATATCACCAACCGTACCACCAACTTCAACGATCGCAACGTCATGGCCTTCAGCGCCAGAAATTACACGATCTTTGATTGCGTTAGTGATGTGAGGGATAACCTGAATTGTTGCACCTAGGTAATCACCACGACGCTCTTTAGCGAGAACGTCTGAGTAAACACGACCTGCAGTGAAGTTGTTGCGCTTAGACATCTTGGTGCGAATGAAACGCTCATAGTGACCAAGGTCAAGGTCAGTTTCAGCGCCATCTTCTGTGACGAACACCTCACCGTGTTGAGTCGGGCTCATAGTGCCTGGGTCAACGTTAATGTAAGGGTCAAGCTTCATCATAGTCACTTTAAGACCACGAGCTTCTAGAATAGCCGCAAGAGATGCTGCTGCAATACCTTTACCTAGAGAGGATACAACCCCGCCAGTAACAAAAATGTAATTTGTCGTCATGTTTAACCTGAAATTGGTTGAATGAGGGAAAATGGATTTCTTCTGGACGGGATATAAATATACCAGAAGCCCTTTTCCGCTACAACGTGAAATCTATCACACTGCAATTTTTTATTTTTTGCTTCAAATCAAATTCGAGAGTGGCGAGTTAATCTCTTAACTCTTGGCTGACCTCTCGTGATTTTACTTCATCCCAGAAGCTATCTAACTGTTCTAGATTAAAATCAGTCAGTTGTTTTCCTTGCTCTGCCACTATCGCTTCAACCCCCTTAAAACGTCTGGAAAATTTTAAGTTGGCCTTTGCCAGTGCAACCTCCGGATCCTTACCCAAATGCCTCGCTAAATTTACGGTAGCAAAGAGTAAATCACCAAGTTCCAATTCGACTTTATTCTCATCGACTGAGACTTGCAGGGCCTCTTCCATCACTTCTTCGATTTCTTCTTGAACCTTGCCTACCACAGGCCCTAATGAATCCCAATCAAAACCAAACTTGGCACACTTTTTCTGTATTTTTGTAGCACGTGAAAGAGCAGGCAGTGAAGTTGGTACTGAGTCTAGAATACTTTGTTCCTGTTTGCCTACTTTGGCTTTCTCTTTGGCTTTTTCCGCTTCCCAATTAGCGTTTATTTGCTCGTCATTCTCAAATTCGGTATCAGAGAACACATGTGGATGGCGGCGAGTTAATTTTTCATTGACCGTCTCAACCACTTCGGAAAACTCAAACAGTCCTTGCTCTTTGGCCATTTGACTATAAAAGATCACCTGAAACAGCAAGTCACCCAGCTCTTCTTTAAGATTCGGCCAATCGCGATTCTGAATCGCATCCACCACCTCGTAAGTCTCTTCGATGGTATACGGCACAATCGTGTCAAAGCTTTGTTTGATATCCCAAGGACAACCATTCTCTGGGTCACGTAGCTTGGCCATGATCTGCTCTAACTGTTCAATTGGGTGACTCATATTCTCTGTTCCTTTAAACTTTTCTTTCTATCTAAAGAAAAAGGTGAGCGGCCAAAACCACTCACCTTTAATTATTATCTGTCATCCTCAAGAGTGAAGAATGAACAAATCTGGTATCTCTAACCGCTTTAAGAGATTCCCTATCGCGTTCGTCCCTCACTGTAGGGAATGACATTTATCTAGTGACTATCAACCAAGTCTTTTGACAGACATTACATCCTTGATTTGTTCTACACGCTTAGACACTCGGGTTAAGATCTCAACGTTAGTCACTTCCAAATCAAAGTCCATGATCGACATTTGTGTACGGTAGTCGACACGACTCTTCATACTGGTGACTTTGATTTTTTCATTGGAAAACAAGGTGGTAATGTCTTTTAGTAACCCACTACGCTCCATTGCTTCTACGCGCACCGTCAAAATGTATGAACCTACAAAACCGCTACCCCATACAGTATCAATGATACGCTCAGCAGCATGATGTCTTAGCTCTTCTAGCTGTTCACAATCAGCGCGGTGAACTGAGATACCTCGGCCTTGGGTAATATAACCTGCGATTTCATCACCTGGGATTGGCTGACAACAGCGCGCGAGGTGGGTCATTAGGTTATCGACACCCTCAACCACAACCGCATCTTTCTTCGGTCGGCTTTGTGCTGGTGCTTTATTACCTGCCTCTTTCAGCTTCTCTAACGCTTGTTGGTCTTCTTCTTCCGCGGTTGGCTTGTTTACCAAGGCATTGATGTGGTTAATGATCTGGTTAATGCGCAAATCACCACTACCAACACCCACGTAAAGCTCATCTGGCGTATTCATGTTGAAACGCTTAAGACCGTATTGCTCGGCGTCTTTTAACGTTGCACCAATCTTGGTTAGCTCTTGCTCTAAAATTTCACGACCGGCTTCTAAGTTTTTCTCGCGGCTTTGTGCACGGAACCAAGCGTTGATCTTTGCGCGAGCACGGCTTGACGTCACGAAGCCAGTCGATGGGTTCAACCAATCACGTGATGGGTTGGGCTCTTTGGCGGTAATGATCTCAACTTGATCGCCCATTGCCAGCTTATGAGTAAACGGAACAATGCGGCCCGCCACTTTGGCACCGATACAACGGTGACCAACCATCGAGTGGATATGGTAAGCGAAGTCGAGAGGCGTCGCGCCCATTGGCAGGTCAACAACATCGCCACGCGGAGTAAAGGCATAGACGCGATCATCAAACACCTGACTACGCAGTTCATCAAGCATTTCGCCTGAATCGGACATCTCTTCTTGCCAATCAAGCAGCTTACGTAGCCAAGTGATTTTCTCATCGTAGCCACTGCGGCCGCCGCCACCTTCCTTGTATTTCCAGTGTGCAGCAACACCGAGCTCCGAATCTTCGTGCATGTCTTTGGTACGAATTTGGATCTCAATGGTTTTGCCTTCAGGGCCTAAAATAACGGTGTGGATCGACTGGTAACCATTAGGTTTTGGATTGGCTACATAGTCATCAAACTCACTTGGTAAGTGCTTGTATTTCGTATGTACTGTGCCTAATGCGGCGTAACAATCTTGCAATTTATCAGCGATAATACGTACTGCTCGCACATCAAACAGCTCATCGAAAGCTAGGCCTTTTTTCTGCATTTTGCGCCAAATGCTGTAGATGTGCTTTGGACGACCACTCACTTCAGCATTGATAGAGGAAGCCTTCATTTCTGAGGTTAAGTCATCGACAAAGTCTTGGATGTATTGTTCACGTACAATACGGCGCTCAGAAAGCTGCTTAGCGATTTGCTTGTAGGTATCTGGTTGCTGGTAACGGAAGGCGTAATCTTCCATTTCCCACTTAAGCTGACCAATGCCGAGACGGTTAGCGAGTGGCGCGTAAATATTGGCACACTCTTTGGCTGCCGCTTCACGCACTTCTTCTGGCGCTTTTTTTACTTCAACAAGGTTGGCAATACGTTCCGCGAGCTTAATAACCACGCAGCGGAAGTCATCGACCATCGCCAGTAGCATGCGGCGGACATTATCAACTTGAGCTGACGCCGCGCCACCTTCCATAGTGACGTTTAATTGGCCAAGAGCGGCCATCTCTTCAACGCCATCAATCAGCTTAATGGTCTCTTTGCCAAAATCTTCTTCAAACTGTTCTCTGTCGTAGGCCCCGCTTGTCACCAATGGGAACAGCATCGCAGCCACCAGTGTCGCTTTATCCATTGAAAGCGTGATAAGAATTTCGATCATCTCACGGCCACGCCATAACAGCAGAGGCCCTTGCTCGTTGCCAGCTAAAATCGCTTCGCCACGCAAGTAAACTTCTTTAAGGCGTTTCGCCACTTTGGGTTCTTGCTCTAGACTCGCGATCCACTTATCTAGCTCAAACTGTTCGTCTTGATTTAAATGTGCGCTTCTTACCGCAACCATTATTTTCGTCCCGTTATTCTTTTTATGTTCGACCTGCTGCGCACTCGGTGTTCCATGTCCGCAGCAAGTTCGCTTAATCCTTTACAAATAGCGCCATTGATTCTAAATGACTGGTATGCGGAAACATATCGAGCATACCTAATTTTTGTAACTTATAGCCTTGATTGAGCAAGCTTTGTGAATCCCTTGCTAGGGTAGCAGGATTACATGACACGTACACAACTCTGGATGCCCCCAACTGAGAAATGTGTTCAATGATGCCACTTGCTCCAGCTCGTGCTGGGTCGAGGAGAATTTTATCAAATTTTTCCTGCGCCCAAAGCTGACCAGAGAAATCTTGCTCTAAGTTCGCCTGATGAAAAGCAGCATTGCTGATACCGTTCACTGTGGCATTGTCCTGGGCTTTATCGACCATGGCATCGACCCCCTCAACGCCAATCACCTGCTTCACTTTCTGCGCCATCGGCAAACTGAAGTTACCTAGGCCACAAAAGAGATCAAGCACACAGTCGTGCTCATCAAGCTCTAACCAGTCTAGCGCTTGCGCCACCATTGACTGATTTACCTTCTGATTGACCTGAATAAAATTATTTGGTTCAAAAGGAATCGTCACGCCCGCTTCGCTATAGTTGGCAGACTCACCCACAACACGGTTAAGTTGATCACTTTCCGGCATTAAGTAGAGCGTCGCGTTATGTTGTTTTGCCAACGTTTCAAGGCCCTGCTGTTCGCTCTCTTGCAACGCTTTCAAGTGGCGTAGAACAATCACCTTGGTGTTGTCCCCTTTCACTAACTCCACATGACCAAGGCTTTCTTGGTTGGAAAACTCACTCAGCAATTGATGTAGTGGTGCAAGCAAAGCATCAAGATCGCGATCCAATACTGGGCAGTGCGTCACTGTGACAATATCTTTGCTCTGTTTTTTACGAAAACCAAATTCTAACTGGCGAGTTTTCTTATTCAGTTTCAGGCTCACTCGCGCACGGCGGCGGTAGCCTTTTGAATCACCAACCACTGGTGCTTCTAATTTGATACGCTGACCAGCAAACTTACTCATGAGTTGGCCAAGCGTTTGTTGTTTGTGTTCTTGTTGAGGTTCTATAGCTAAATGCTGCATATTACAGCCTCCACACTCATGATAATGTGGACAAAATGGCTCAATTCGTTGCTCACTTGGCTTTTGAATTTTAATTAAACTCGCTCGGGCAAATTTACTTTTGCTTTCCGTCAACTGAGCTAGCACTTGCTCACCAGGTAATGCCCCTTCAATGAAGATCGGCTTTTTGTTTTGGTAAGCGATACCCGCACCATGGTGATCCAACTTCTCAATCGTCAAAGATTGATGCTTAGTATTAAGTTGAGTTTTCTTCTTTGGTTGGAAAAAACGCGCCATGCTATGTGCCTATTTTAATTGCTCGAATTACGGTTCAGGTTCCACCTTTTGTACCTGAATCATTGTCTGAGCCGACTGAGTTGATTATGCTTAGTATTTCGACGGCTTCTTTTATTTTGGAAGTTATTTTCCCATATCCACACCACGATGTTTAGACAATAATGACAAGATATGGCTTACGTGCCCGCGTTATTACACTTACCTTAGCGCCAACACTAATTATCGGACTGCTCCTGAGTGCTTTTTTCTCGTTCAATCGCTACCATGATCTTGAAAAGCAGGTAATGAACTCTGGACTCAGTATCATTGAGCCGTTGGCAATTGCCAGCGAAGAAGGCCTTAAAAATAATAGCCGAGAATCGGTTCGTCGTATCATCAGCTACGCACATCGTAAAAACTCCAAGTTTGTGCGGAGTATTGCCGTCTTCGACTATAATCACGAATTGTTTGTTACCTCGAACTTCCACCCTAACTTTGAGTTATTGACGTTCCCAAGAGATGAGCCAATTCCGCTTCTAGTGAGCTCAGTGCTGCAAGAAAATACCTTGATCTTACGTGCACCTGTCATCGCCGAGTCAGGATTGGTGGCAACAATCAAAGGTCAAAGCAACAATCCGGCCTTAGGTTACATTGCGGTAGAGCTGGATCTATCGTCACTGCGACTACAGCAATACCAAGAGATATTTTCCGCTTTCCTTGTGCTCCTCATCGGTTTAGGGCTATCGGCAGTCTTTGCTCATCGCTTAATGCATGATGTAACACGCCCAATTTCCCATATGAAAAACATGGTTGACCGAATTCGCCGAGGTCACTTGGATGTGCGAATTGAAGGCAAAATGCACGGCGAACTCGATTCTCTGAAAAATGGTATCAACTCGATGGCGGTCTCTCTGTCGGAGTACCATGTTGAGATGCAGCATAGTATCGACCAAGCCACCTCTGATTTACGTGAGACACTTGAGCAGCTCGAAATTCAAAACGTTGAGCTCGACATTGCCAAAAAACGCGCTCAAGAAGCCGCTCGAGTGAAGTCTGAATTCTTAGCGAATATGTCTCATGAGTTGCGTACACCACTCAATGGTGTGATTGGCTTTACCCGTCAGATGCTTAAAACCACCCTGACCAACAGCCAAACGGATTACCTCCAGACCATTGAAAACTCGGCCAACAATTTACTCAATATCATCAACGACATTCTCGACTTTTCTAAGCTAGAGGCCGGTAAGTTAGCACTAGAAAACATTCCGTTTGATTTCCAAGCCTCATTAGAAGAGGTGGTCAACCTACAAGCTACCAGCGCCCATGAGAAAGGACTCGAGCTTACGCTAAAAATTGATCCTAAGGTCCCAGCAGGCTTAGTGGGAGACCCACTGCGTATTCAGCAGGTTCTCACCAACCTAGTCGGCAACTCGATTAAATTTACTGAGCGCGGCAATATCGATATCAGTGTCGAGCTACGCTCGCAGAAAGAAGATTCGGTCGAGCTACAATTTATGGTCAGAGATACGGGTATTGGTATTTCCGAGCGTCAGCAATCTCAGCTCTTCCAAGCCTTTAGTCAGGCTGATGCTAGTATCTCACGTCGCTATGGCGGTACTGGCCTTGGTCTGGTTATCACCCAGAAGTTGGTCAGTCAGATGGGTGGGGAAATCAGCCTAACCAGTCGCCTCCACCAAGGTTCGACATTCTGGTTTACCCTGCGTCTATCTTCTACTGATATGCCAGTGAGTGATCTCATTGAAACGCAAGTTCTGCAACAGCGCTCTCTACTTCTCGTTGAGCCAAACATGCAAGCCGCGTCGGTTATTCAGCAGACCTTGGTACAAGAAGGCCTTATCGTTACTTATAGATCCTCTCTGCCTGATGAGTCAGAAAGCTACGACTATGTGCTGCTCAACTTATCACCAAATAGAGAGAACGATGTTGAAACGGTTCAAATATGGGTTGAGCATGCGATGAGGTGTGCTTCCCATGTGGTCGTCGGCACGCCAAGTACAGCGTTAGCGCTCTCTGATCACTTGATTCAGAAATATCATATCCACTGTATTACTAAGCCGCTGTCACGCAGAAGACTACTGCAAACCCTTGCGGCTAACCAAGAGAGTGTGCCGTTGCTTGAGCGCCCTTCTCCAAGCAACGAAACTCTACCGTTAACAGTTATGGCCGTGGACGATAACCCAGCAAACTTGAAACTGATTAGTGCACTGCTACACGAGAGGGTTGATAGCGTTGTGACTTGCACCAATGGTCTTGATGCAGTCAAACAAGCCGAAGTTCAACACTTCGATATTATCTTGATGGATATTCAGATGCCGCATATGGATGGTGTGACAGCTTGTAGCCAAATAAAACAAACCGAGCTGAACAGCAATACGCCTGTCATTGCGGTGACCGCTCACGCAATGAGTGGTGAACGCGACCGCTTATTGTCCGCGGGGATGGATGATTACCTCACCAAACCAATTGAAGAGCATGTACTGCAGCAAGTCTTGATGCACTGGAACCCGCACACGACCGAACAAGATTTAGAGAAGTTAGACTTGTCTAGTAGCGGTGTCGTGATTGAACATCATGAGGAAACCTCTGCTCAAGAGAGTCACTCTAATATGATCATTGATTGGCAAGCCGCACTTAAACAGTCCGCCAATAAGGAAGATCTTGCTCAAGATATGCTGCAAATGCTGGTTGACTATATTCCAGAGGTCAGCGCGATCGTAGAAGGCGCGCTGGAAGATGACCATTTTGATACTCAGCAGCTTATCCACCACGTACATAAACTGCATGGTAGCAGCTCATACTGTGGTGTTCCTCGCCTGAAGAATGTCTGTGCCACCATTGAAAAAGAGTTACGTTCTGGGGCAAGTATTGAAGATATCGAACCTGAGCTATTCGAGCTTCAAGACGAGATGGAAAAGGTTGTTGCAAGCGCACAACCCTACTTAGAAAAGTAGACACTATTGGAGCGTATCAGGCTGGTAGAAATGAAAGCTGTTTTTTTGTGACTGCTTGACTGAATACATGGCCTGATCCGCTTCGTGCACTAACTGCTCAATTTCAAACTGACACGAGGGAGCAATTGCAATACCAACACTGCATCCTACAGAGATTTCTTGTTGATTATAAAGAGACGGTTCGTTGGCAAATTGAATCACTTGGGTGGCAACATCTGCAAGCATAAGATCATCTTGCTGTTCTAAGACTAAATAAATAACAAACTCATCCCCACCAATTCTTCCAACCACACCTGGAAGATTATTCTTTGACAGTAACTTGGAAAATCGACGGGCGATTTGAACCAAAATCATATCCCCCGCTGCATGTCCGTAAGTATCATTAACTTGTTTGAATCCATCTAAATCAACCAGAATCAGAGCGATATATTGACTTGATTTGATCGCCCTTTGAACATACTTTTCACAACCTAGACGATTCTTCAATCCAGTGAGGATATCTTGCTCGGCAAGGTTGCGATAATACTGTTCCCAGTGTTCAATTTGAGCACGTAGTTCCCTTTCTCTTTCAATAGCTTGGCGTGAGCTTTCAATAAACGAATTGACACTATGAACCACCACTCCTAGCTCATTCTCTCGATTGGCTTGGTCAATAGCGATGGTTTCAACCTTTCCTGGCGTGATCGAGTATAAGGTTCGAGACAATAGGGTTAACGGTCTCCCGATAATTCTTTCAAAGACAATAATTAAAGCGACCACGGTAACTAAAAACTGAATCACAACAAACAATACCTGATTCAAGGCTTGCTCTAACGCTGAACTCTGTAGCGCTTGTTCATTGTTGTGGATATATAACGTTCCGATCAGTTCCCTATTTGATGGAGAATACAAGGGGTATTGGTTGGCGGTTTGCCAAAGGGTCTCTTCATCGAGCAAGGTGCGATTTGAAGAAAAAGAAACCCCATCCTTTCCGGTAATAAGAACCGCATCGATCTCTTTATGAAGTAATAACGCGGTAATCACTTCATTGGCAATCTCACTATTATTGACGTAGACCGCTATCGCCGCGGAGTTAGAGAGCGACAAGACAAGTTTGCGTTCAAGTTCGTTATGCCTTTGGTCTGCATTCTGAAGACCAATCGGGATCATCACGATAAGCACAATGCTTAAGTAACACAGCGCTAAAACGGATACGATTTTTAGCATCCTATTCGATAATGACCTCAATCTCGGCTTACTCATTAATCTCTAAAACCACCTTAATTCCTGAATCAATAGCAGGGCGCTCGGCGGTGTAACCGACCGCCTGAGGGTTTGCTAACAGCTTCTCAAATACGCGCGAATCAGACTCGACTTGCTCGGGTGCTCGCATGCTGCCAGAGAATTTAAGCTTGGCCCAATAGGCGTTCACTTGGCTCTCTCTCATCTGGGTTACGCTCATGAAAAATCGTCGTCTCACCTCACCCTTACGATCGATGACTTGGTTTATATATAGGCTATCTAATACTTTAGTACGTCCTAGATAAACATCCGCAATATCATCGACTTCAAATCGATTGATTTGACTTTGTTCACTGACAACAACAAACAACCCCGCAACTGAGTATGGAGTAAACAAGAGTAGTAGAAGGCTTAGATACGTTCTCATATCGCCTCCTAAAATATAAAGTTTAGATTTATGGAATAAACTTGTGCATCCCGCCCACTGCCTAACACAGAAGGATCCGATGCCCACAAACCATATCCAAACTCATTAATGTCAATGTAATCGACCTGAGCTTTCAGTGCTAACTGAGGAAGTACATCC
The DNA here is from genome assembly GCF_000176235.1 of Vibrio orientalis CIP 102891 = ATCC 33934. Lineage (NCBI taxonomy): Bacteria > Pseudomonadati > Pseudomonadota > Gammaproteobacteria > Vibrionales > Vibrionaceae > Vibrio > Vibrio orientalis. Next base: position 2,066,610 of record NZ_ACZV01000005.1, read on the forward strand.
CAACGAACGCCTAATGAATAGGTGCTTTGATCAATACGAACAGAATTGATACCAACATTGGCACCCGTCTGAAGTAGAGAAAATGCAGGGTTTACTGCCCCCCAATCTAAACGGCTAGAATAATAGGAGTAAGTAGGACTAAACTGCCCATACATGACATAAGGCGTAATGTTATCAAGGCTATAACCAACTAAGGCATAGCCTCCACGACCTTGGGGGATGGAAGATTTATCGGCGTCAATCTGAAACAATTCCGTTTGTATCGTCCACAGACCATCAAAATAAAGCATCGCCAGCTGATAATACTCAACAGTTTGATTATCAAGTGTCATCGCGTTATACGCTAGGGCCGCTTCCTCACTTACTCCCGGAATACCCAGCATTGAAAGCTGTTGTAGTTGACTTTGGAGTGCTTGAATTGATGCGCCTTGCTTAATCGATAGAGAGCCGACATTAGCGTATGAGGCTTGCCATTTCCAATTGCCTTGCATCACTTCAAAAGATGCACTTAAGACCTCTTTAAGCTCAGCAGTGTAGTCATCGTTTGTTTGCGGGATTTCTCCTCCCTGGTCGTTACTCCCATACTCAAATTTCAGTGACCAATTAAATGCAGGATTGTTGGATAAGTAACTCACCCCAACGCCATCAAGTGAGTCAAAGACAATACCACCATACAACTCTTGAGATGGCCGCACCCACAAGTGGCCATAATCGATATACCGACTGTCTGCCGCCGCATATGCGCTTACCCCGACCCTACCGACTAGGAAGTTCCAATGCTCGTTTGGCACATAGCGAATAAATGCCAACTCGGTTAGCTCATCGAGGTCGTGTTTAGTACTGTTGTCGAGTAACCATTGCGTGGTAAATGACCATTGATGATTAAAGCTACCATCTAGCTGTAGACCAAAATTAGAGTCGGTTAACCATGAACCATTGTCGTCAATGTCTGCAGTTTGAGTAATGTCGCGGCGATAGGCTAGTTGGTCTTCACCTTCATACGCATAACCTAATGTACCAAAGCCGGACACTGACCAATCGACAGCCATTGTATGAAAACTAAAGCCTAACAAGCTTACAGTCAGAGCCACTGTTACCACTATCGGTGGTTTTGTATCCATATTGAGTAATCCTTAGCAACAGAGCTGTAAGCACTAAACATGAGGTATTTTGCTAGTAATGTTTTTTCTAACCCTTATAAATTATTAGCAAAAAAATGCACTAAGGAGGGAATATGCTGAAAATAAAAAAGCGACCTAAGGTCGCTTTCATTTATCAGTTAGTTTTCGAGTATGACCGTTGCCATTGCATAATGCCGTTCATCGGAAATGGAGAGATGTATATTGGTCACCCCTCTCTGCTCGGCAAGCTCAAGTGCTTTATGGGACAAGCTCAACTTAGGTGCACCAAGCTCATCATTGACAACCGTAAAATCGTGGAAGGTGACGCCAAGCGCAATGCCTGTGCCCAGTGCTTTTGACGCGGCTTCTTTGGCGGCAAATCGTTTGGCTAAAAAACGTCCTTGCTGCTTCAAGCTAGAAAACGTCTCAAACTCAACGTCTGTTAAAATGCGCTTTGCAAATGCTTCACCAGATCGAGCAAGTGCCTTTTCGACTCGCTCAATCTCAGCAATGTCTGTTCCTAAACCGACAATCGCCATAACGTTTACTTGCGCGCTTCAACCATAATGGCTTTCATATCTGCCACCGCTTTATTCAAGCCGTCAAACACCGCACGGCCCATGATCGAGTGGCCAATGTTTAGCTCAAAGATTTCTGGAATCGCCGCAATTGGGGCCACGTTGTGGTAAGTCAGGCCATGACCTGCATTTACAGTGATGCCAAGATCTGCTGCGTAACTTGCGCCGGCAGCGATCTTTTTCAGCTCATCTTGCTGATCTTCTTCGGTTTCTGCATCTGCGTAATGACCAGTGTGAAGTTCAACAAATGGTGCACCACATGCTTTTGCTGCGTCAATTTGCTCACGATCTGCATCAATAAATAGCGACACTTTAATGCCTGCTTCTGACAGAGTTTGAGTCGCCGCTTTGACTTTTTCTAGGTGACCTGCAACATCAAGACCGCCTTCCGTCGTCAGTTCTTCACGCTTCTCAGGCACAAGACATACGTATTCTGGTTTGGTCTTAAGCGCAATCTCGACCATTTCATCGGTAACGGCCATTTCTAGGTTCATACGCGTTTGTAGCGTCTCACGCAGGATGCGAACATCACGATCAACAATATGACGACGGTCTTCACGCAGGTGAATAGTAATACCATCAGCACCTGCTCGCTCAGCAATTTCTGCTGCATGTACAGGATCAGGATACTTAGTACCACGCGCGTTACGTAGCGTTGCAATGTGGTCGATATTTACACCTAGGTAGATTGAGCTCATTTTCCAATACTCCGTGCTCGGGGAATCATCGACATAAACAATTCCCTGCTTTTTAATGGTTTGCCGCCAAGATACGGCTTTAATGCTATACGTGTAAAGCGTTTTGCCGCTTTGAGTTGTTCTTTTGTGGTAAATCTACGTTCACTAATGGCGATCAGTTCATCGCCTCTAAAGGTTAAATTGTCATGACGTACTGATGCGATAAAGCCTTTCTGCTCTCGGTAACGATAAGTCATTCCCGGATCAATCGGTTCACCACTACCCGCGCAGTGGAGAAAGTCCACCCCATAGCCCATTGCCGATAGCAAAGCGAGTTCAAAACGTCTCAGCGCAGGCTCAGGGTTATCAGCTTGAGCTAACTCTGTTAGCGCGTGCAAATAGTCATGAAACAGGGCTGGCATCGCCACTTCCGCCATCAATACTCGGCCAATCAATTCATTAACGTACATCCCTGAATAGAGGTTAATGCCCGTTAACGGTAAACCTAAGCTAATTGGCTCTGCTTGGCGCAAGGTTTTCATCGAACCATTCCCCGACCACTTGAGTAATAACGGGGTAAAAGGCTGAAGTGCACCTTTGAGGTTGGAACGTTTACTGCGGGCACCTTTCGACATCAAAGTGACACGGCCATACTCCTCACTAAACACGTCGAGAATTAAGCTCGATTCGCTGTAAGGGCGGCGGTGTAAAACAAAACAGCGCTGTAAGCCTTCAGAGGACATAGAGATTGCCAAACTAATGTTACATAAAAAATAAGGAGCCATAGGGCTCCTTATTTCGTCTTATTCGGAGCGAAGCACGAGCCTCGCAAACCTTATAGATCGTCGATATAGCCAAGAGAGCGCAGTGCACGCTCATCGTCTGCCCAACCTGATTTCACTTTAACCCAAGTTTCTAAGTAAACCTTACGGCCAAACAGCTCTTCCATATCTAGGCGTGCTTCACGACCAATCGTCTTGATCTTCTCGCCGCCCTTGCCAATCACCATCTTCTTCTGACCATTACGTTCAACAAGAATCAGTGCATTGATGTGGAAGCCATCTGTGTCTGGGTTGTAGTCAAAACGTTCGATCTCAACCGTTACTGAGTAAGGCAGTTCTTCACCGGTGAAACGCATCAGCTTCTCACGTACGATCTCTGATGCCATAAAGCGTTGAGAGCGGTCTGTCACATACTCTTCTGGGAAATGATGCGTCGCTTTAGGTAAGTGCTCGCGCACATGCTTACGCAAAACGTCGATGTTTTTACCGTGTTTAGCCGAAATTGGCACAACATCAACAAAGTCCATTTTGCTCGACATTTCTTGCATATGCATCATGACGTCGTTGCGGTCTTGGACAACATCTACCTTGTTGACACACAATACCACTGGGAAGTTAGATTTCTGCAGTTTAGTCAGAACCATCTCATCATCAGCAGTCCAGTGTGTACCATCCACGAGGAAGAAAACTAGGTTTACATCACTTAGCGATGAGTTTGCCGCACGGTTCATCAAACGGTTAATCGCACGCTTCTCTTCGATGTGAAGACCAGGAGTATCGACGTAAATCGCTTGGTAATCGCCTTCAGTATCAACACCCATAATACGGTGACGAGTTGTCTGAGGCTTACGTGAGGTGATCGAAATCTTCTGACCTAAAATACGGTTTAGAAGCGTCGATTTACCGACGTTAGGGCGACCAACGATCGCGACAAAACCACAATGCTGATTTTCTGGTGAGGTAGCCTGTTCGCCACCTGATGAGAAAAACGCATCAATATCAAATTCGTTGTTATCCGTTGAATCAGTCATTGGTTAATTGCTCTAGTGCTAATTCAGCAGCCGCTTGTTCTGCCTTGCGGCGGCTGGTGCCTTTACCAATAACAGGTTGTCCAATACCTGCCACTTCGCACGAAACCGTAAACTCTTGGTTATGTGCTTCACCTTTAATATTAGTCACTGTGTAAGCAGGTAGCGGCTTTCTTCGACCTTGAAGGAACTCTTGAAGGCGAGTTTTCGGGTCTTTCTGTGATACACCCGGCTTGATTGCATCAAGGCGCGTCTTGTACCAGCTAAGAATAATGCCACGAACCACTTCAATGTCGCTGTCTAAGTAGATAGCACCAATGATGGCTTCCACAGCGTCGGCAAGAATTGAATCACGGCGGAAACCGCCACTTTTTAATTCACCTGGACCTAATTTTAAGTGATCTCCTAGTTCGAATTCGCGACCTAGTTCAGCAAGCGTATTACCACGAACAAGTGTCGCGCGCATACGGCTCATGTCCCCTTCGTTAACCTTAGGGAAACGGTGATAAAGATCATCAGCAATGACAAAACTTAAAATTGAATCGCCCAGAAACTCAAGACGCTCATTATGTTTTCCATTAGCGCTGCGGTGTGTCAGCGCTAAACTGATTAGCTCAGCATCATTAAACTGATAGCCGAGCTTCTTCTCTAGTTTTGGTGTAGGAGAATTCATGCTCTCTCGATATAGATTAATTAGTGAATACCACCGATGCGGTTAAAACGCACACCAGTTGGAATCCATGAAGGCAATACGCTATCTTCGCTACGCTCAAACTCGAAGCTAATCCAAATAGCGACAGCCTTACCTACAAGGTTTGCTTCCGGAACAAAGCCCCAGTAGCGACTGTCAGCGCTGTTGTCACGGTTATCACCCATCACAAAGTACTGACCTTCTGGTACAACCCACTCATTAACGCCATTGCGCGGTTGATACAATTCAACGCGGTCACGACGTAGCGGATTCACCAAGATTTGGTGTCCAGTTTCACTTAATTGCTCATCCAACTGAATCAGAGGGATACCATTTTGGATAAACTGGCTTTCTTCTACATTCGATAGTTTCACTGGCTTACATACGTTTTCGCCAGGAGACTGAATACAGACTTCTTTTTTGCTGTTGTAGCGAACCGTATCACCCGGCAGACCGACGACACGCTTAATGTAATCGATACTTGGCTGAGGTGGATACTTAAATACCACAGTATCACCACGCTCAGGTTTACCTGTTTCAACTAGCTGTGTACGCCACACTGGGTCTTTCAGACCGTAAGCGTACTTCTCTACCAAGATGAAGTCACCCACCAGCAGTGTTGGCATCATAGAGCCTGATGGAATTTGAAACGGTTCGTAGATAAAAGAGCGCAATACGAGTACAGCCGCAATCACTGGGAAAATAGAAACACTATTTTCAATCCACCACGGTTGAGTCTTCACTTTTTCAAGAACAGCGGCATCTAAACCATTGGTTTGCGCTTCGACTTCCGCCACTTTCGCTTGGCGTTTCTTTGCAAAGACCAGCTTTTCTAGCACCCAGACAATACCTGTTACCAAAGTAACAATCACAAGGATGAGTGAAAATGTATTCGCCATTGACTTCCCTTATCTCAAAAATACGAAAGTGAAAGAGCCGAAACCCTTCCACTTACTCATTGAATTTAATTCTAATAATCCCATAAATAGTTGGCGTTACAGCTAGGCGACTAGCAAACTCAGCCCTATGAGCATAGGTGTACTATGTGATTAGGGTGAGTTTGCGCTGGCAACAACGCTGTAGCGTCAAATATGACTGGGATTAGTCTTTACCTACGTGCAGGATAGCTAAGAACGCTTCTTGAGGCAGCTCTACGTTACCGATCTGCTTCATACGTTTCTTACCTTCTTTCTGCTTCTTCAGTAGCTTCTTCTTACGACTCACATCACCACCGTAACACTTCGCGATTACGTTCTTACGCAGCTGTTTCACTGTTGAACGTGCGATGATGTGGTTACCGATAGCTGCCTGAATAGCAATATCAAACATCTGACGCGGGATGAACTCTTTCATCTTCTCTACTAACTGACGACCACGAGTTTGCGACTGATCTTTGTGCGTAATCATCGCTAGGGCATCAACCGTATCACCGTTAAGAAGAACATCAACACGAACCATGCTCGATGTTTCAAAACGTTGGAAGTTGTAATCAAGCGATGCGTAACCACGAGAGGTTGATTTCAAACGGTCAAAGAAGTCGAGTACTACTTCCGCCATAGGAATATCGTAAGTCACTGCCACTTGGTTACCGTGGTAAACCATATCAACCTGAGTACCACGTTTCTCTACACATAGTGTGATTACGTTACCTAGGTAGTCAGATGGCACTAGGATATTACAGCGAGCAATTGGCTCACGGATTTCTTCAATATCATTCACCGCTGGTAACTTCGCCGGGCTATCGACGTATAGAGTGTTACCATTAGTTTCTTCAACTTCGTAAACTACCGTTGGCGCTGTGGTGATCAGGTCTAGATCGTACTCACGCTCTAGACGCTCTTGGATGATCTCCATGTGTAGCATACCAAGGAAGCCACAACGGAAACCAAAACCAAGCGCTGCTGAATTTTCTGGCTCATAAAATAGTGATGCGTCATTCAGGCTTAGTTTACCTAGTGCATCACGGAAGCTTTCGTAATCGTCAGAAGATACTGGGAATAGACCCGCATATACCTGAGGTTTTACTTTCTTAAAGCCAGGTAGCGCTTTATCACTACCATTTTTAGCCAGTGTTAGCGTATCACCTACTGGTGCGCCTAGGATGTCTTTAATACCACAAACAACCCAACCTACTTCACCTGTACGCAGTACTTCAGTATCGACTTGCTTAGGTGTGAAGATACCAAGACGGTCTACACCCCAAACTTGACCTGTACTCATTACTTTGATCTTGTCATTCTTCTTCAGTGAACCGTTCTTAATTCGAACCAGAGAAACAACACCTAAGTAGTTATCGAACCATGAGTCAATGATCAATGCTTGTAGCGGCGCGTCAGGATCACCTTCCGGTGCAGGAATCGCAGAAACAATGTTTTCTAGAACGTCATCAACACCGATACCTGTCTTCGCACTACAACGAGTGGCTTCCATCGCATCGATACCAACGATTTCTTCAATTTCTTCTGATACACGCTCAGGATCGGCTGCAGGAAGGTCAATCTTGTTTAGGATTGGTACAACCTCTAGGTCCATTTCAATCGCTGTGTAACAGTTAGCAAGAGTTTGAGCCTCTACACCTTGACCAGCATCAACTACCAGCAGAGCACCTTCACACGCCGCTAGAGAACGAGAAACTTCATAAGCGAAGTCAACGTGCCCTGGAGTATCGATGAAGTTAAGTTGGTATGTTTCACCATCTTTTGCTGTGTAGTTAAGAGTCACACTCTGTGATTTGATTGTGATACCACGCTCACGCTCTAGATCCATGGAGTCTAAAACCTGTGCGGCCATTTCACGGTCGCTCAATCCACCACATACTTGGATTAAACGGTCTGATAGGGTCGACTTACCATGGTCGATGTGGGCGATAATCGAAAAGTTACGAATGTGCTTCATGATTTGGTGTGACTAAACTCTTATAAATAGGGACAAGAAAGCCGTAGTTCGCTCTGATTTATTACATTGAGCGACGGCATTTCAATCAAGTTGGCCGATTCTACCCAATTTCTAGCCGCTTCGCACTAGCTAATTGGTTCGCCCAATATCCTTAATAATATGACTTGCTGAGAAGATTGCTGCTCTAATCGCGCCGATAACCTCTTTGCGAGATAGATACCCGCGACTGTGGCAAGGGCAGACGATAGAATCACGATGCCTTCCCCCGCGGCCAAAAGCGGAGCAATCCACCACTGCGCAATGAAAGCGCCAAGGATCATGGCAAAGAGTGGGACAAGGTAAACAACCGCAGCGGATTGCAGGATGCTTTTTTCTGGCAGACCAATTTCGACCACCTGACCTGGCTTAACTGATTTGTCAGTCGTTAAGTGCCAACTGAGCGATTTATTCCCTACCGCTTTGGAGACAATCCCCGTTCCGCAGCTTTTTTGTGAAGAACAACTGCTACAACTGGTTTGCTGTTCGCACGCCAACTCGACGTCAAACCCCTTTAAAAGAGGCTTAACGTGAGCAACCGTTGCCAGTGCGGTCATCATTGTGAATCACTCACAGGATTGGCAAATTTGACTGATTGAGCAATACGTTTCGCTGTCGCAGGAGGAACATCACCAATCACTGAGATTTCATGTTCACCACGGACAAAGCTGTGCAACGTACGGCGACCTTGACGAACCAATTGGCCTTTCAACGACAAGTTATCACTCTGAGAAATGTAGACCGAGAAGCTAAACAAACCATCGCTGTACATCTGGCTTTCAACCATACGCTCAGTGTCATTCATGCGGTAGCGGTTAAGCTCTTTTGGTTCAAAACCATTTGGTACCCAAGCAACCGTCCAGTGTGCATTTTCAACCAACCCTTTTGGCAGTGACAACACTTCTGGCAATTTCACTTGGTTTAAGCCACTCAAGGCTTGCTCGATTTTCTCATTCACATTGTAAGAAATGGTTCGATATTGTTCTAACACTTCACCATCGCGATCAACTAAATCTGCTCGCAAAGGTAACTTGCTGCCTTCATCCACCCACAAGACGTAGGAATAGCGTTGACCGTCTTTAGGTACCACTCTTAGCACTTGACATGCAACGCCTGCTTCACGCGCACGCCCAACTTGAACAAAATCGTAGAAGTTTTTTAACTGACTCACATCTGAATTTAACAATGGAATCGTAGGTGCAACCATGTTGCCTGACTCAATGGTGAAAGGCTCAACACCTGGCTCAAGATAGCTAACCTCATCACCACGACGAATGACCTCACGAACAGGACCACTCAAATAGATGAGGTGCGCGAGCTGCTTATCTTCAGATACTGCGTGTCGATACAACAATGGCTCAATACTGTTTTTCTTTATCAGTATGTAAGACAGTTCATAGTTAAGATGCTGACTTGCCTCGTTCATTTGATACAACAAAGCCTCTGCAGCGTTGTCTTCTGCAAAGGCTAATGGTGTGTTCAAACTGAACAGTGTCAGCGCACTGATCAGAAATTTCTTCATTCAACTACCGTTTCAGGATTATCGCTACTCTCAATAGTATTTTCACTATTTAAGCGTAGTTGTAATTCGTAGTCTCGTAGCATCGCATTTATGCGACGACGTTGTTCTTGTACGTTAACTTCACCAGAATTTTGCTGCTCAACTGACGAGCGCGTCAGACTAACAGGCTCTGCGCTACCAGCAAATGGGATCGTTTGAAGAACAGGCAATGTTTCTGCCGCAGGTGAACTTGGATCTGTGCCACCATACTGTTGCACACCTAAGATCACCGCCAATGACACACATGCCGCCATCGCAACTTGACCAAATTGGTTCAGCCAAGCAGGTAGTTGCTTACGCGCTTGCGCAGGTGTCGGCTGTGATTCAACACGACGCTGCTCTAACTGAGTTACTGTGGAGTGCGCAGGCTCATCATCGAGTGCTAGCGCCACGCTTTCAGCAATATTCCACTCCGGCTTCTCCGGAGCCTCACCACGCATTACATCACCAATTAAATGGTAGTTTTGCCATGATTGTAGGCTTTCTTGGTCTTGCTCTAATTCACTAATCAGAGCCTTATCAACCAACTCTCCATCCATGAGTGCTGAAAGTTTCTCTTTGTCAGCCATTATTTTCACCATTAATGTTACTGGTCTAGCGTTGCAAAAGGGGTTGGATTTTTTTCTCAACCGCTTCACGAGCTCGGAAGATACGCGAACGCACCGTTCCTACAGGGCAATCCATAACCGCTGCTATTTCCTCGTAGCTTAAGCCATCAAGCTCACGCAACGTCATTGCGGTTTTTAAGTCATCCGGCAGTGCTTCAATCGCACTGAAAACAACACGTTTCAATTCATTGGACAACGTTAAGTTCTCAGGGTTCGAAATTTCTTTTAATGCACTACCCGTTTCGTAATATTCAGCATCTTCAGTATCCACATCTTGAGCAGGCGGCCTGCGCCCTTGAGCTACAAGGTGGTTTTTTGCAGTATTAACAGCAATCCGATATAACCAAGTATAGAAGGCACTTTCACCACGAAAGCTTGGTATCGCACGGTACGCCTTAATAAATGCTTCTTGCGCTACATCGGGAACATCGCCAGGATTATTCACATAGCGAGAAATAAGGTTGCAGACTTTGTTTTGGTACTTTGTCACCAACAAGTTGAATGCTTGCTTATCCCCATTCTGAACTCGCTCAATTAATACTTGATCGGTCAGCTGCTCGTTCATTCGAGCGGGTACTCCTATTGTTATTAGCCCCGGTCTTATCAGACATGAGCATTAATTATGCAAAATGTAGTATTGACACCACTGCTTACTTGAGCACTATTGTGACCTAGTAAATAAATATAAGTTCAAAAATTCTTCAAACTAATTTTACACAGTGATGCATACATCTACCTCTGATCCCGATTGTGAGGATCAGAGCCAAGAAAAGCAATGCTCTTTACAGAAGAATTGCACTCAATGCAAAGCCATTCGCTCGGTGTTACTATAGTGAATTGGCTCTAGCGTTTTCAGAGTCGCATTGGCAAATCAATGACAGGTTTATGAGCGGGATCGCTCAGTGGCCACGGCACCAGCTTTTGAGTAAAGGACGCCAGTGGTACAAATTAACTCGGGAATTTAAAAGTTTTATGAACGCAAACCGTGAACATCAGTGTGATGTGTTAGTGGTAGGTAGTGGCGCAGCAGGTCTATCGTTAGCGTTACGTGTCGCAGAACATGGCAAAGTCATCGTACTCAGCAAAGGACCACGTAGTGAAGGAGCCACCTACTACGCGCAAGGTGGTATTGCAGCGGTATTTGATGAATCAGACAGTATCGAGTCTCACGTTGAAGATACACTGATTGCCGGTGCGGGTCTGTGTGAACAAGATACCGTCGAATTTATCGCCAAGAATGCCAAAGAGTGTGTTCAATGGTTAATCGATGGCGGTGTTCCTTTTGATCGTGAAGAAAACGATAGCGACGAAGCACCTCGCTACCACCTGACACGTGAAGGTGGTCATAGCCACCGCCGTATTCTCCACGCGGCAGATGCTACTGGCATGGCGATGCAAACCTCTTTGCAAGACAATGTGCACAATCACCCAAACATCACGGTGTTAGAGCGTCACAATGCGTTAGATTTAATTACCGAAGACAAAGTCGGCGGTGACAGCAACAAGATTATCGGTGCCTATATTTGGAACCGTAACCAAGAGCACGTTGAAACGGTACGCACCAAGTTTGTCGTGCTAGCCACTGGTGGCGCTTCTAAAGTGTATCAATATACCTCAAACCCGGATGTTTCTTCTGGTGATGGTATTGCCATGGCATGGCGCGCTGGCTGTCGTGTTGCTAACTTAGAGTTCAACCAATTCCACCCTACTTGTCTCTACCACCCTGAAGCACGAAACTTCCTACTAACGGAAGCATTACGTGGTGAAGGCGCTTATCTACGTCGTCCTGATGGTACGCGCTTTATGCCGGATTTTGATGAGCGTGAAGAACTCGCACCTCGTGATGTCGTCGCTCGCGCGATCGACTTTGAGATGAAGCGTCTTGGTGCAGATTGCATGTACTTGGATATCAGCCATAAACCTGCTGACTTTATCGAAAAACATTTCCCAACCATCAATACCCGTCTACTCGATCTCGGTATTGATATGACTAAAGAGCCAATTCCTGTCGTCCCTGCCGCGCACTACACCTGTGGTGGTGTAATGGTTGATAAGACAGGCCAAACTGATTTATCTCAGCTGTATGCGATTGGTGAAGTGAGTTATACCGGTTTACATGGCGCCAACCGCATGGCATCAAACTCGCTACTTGAGTGCGTGGTTTATGCGTGGGCCGCAGCCAATGACATCATAGCTAACCTTGAAAACGCGACTTTACCACCAGCCCTTCCTGCTTGGGATGAAAGCCAAGTGAGCTGTTCAGATGAGGAAGTCGTGATTCAACACAACTGGCATGAACTGCGTCTATTTATGTGGGACTACATGGGAATTGTACGTACCGATAAAAGATTAGAACGCGCGCTGCGCCGTATTCAGTTACTGCAGCAAGAAACCCATGAGTACTACAGTAACTTCAAGGTCTCAAATAACCTGCTAGAACTGCGTAACTTACTGCAAGTCGCAGAACTGATGGTTCGCTGTGCAATGGAACGAAAAGAGAGTCGCGGCCTGCACTACACGCTCGACTACCCTGAGCTAGCCAAAGAAAGTCACCCGACGATTCTTGTTCCAAACAACCGAGATTAACCCTCAAGCCATAAATTCAAAAGGGAGCCTAGTGCTCCCTTTTTAACATCACGATTAATTCCCGATACTGTTTTTCACTCAAGCTATCTCGCCACAGCAAAGTACGACTGTTGTCATCATGAATAACCAATAAGACGACCGGAGATAGGGCGAAAATAACCTGCTTGATGGTAATTAGCGAATGACCTAATTGGTACTCTTGCGCCGATAAAAAAGTCACCTCACCGCTCAAGGCTGAAGCTAAAAAGCCGGATTTGACCGTCACAGTCATGAGCAGGTAAAGACAGGAGAATACTGCAACAAGCGGTAAGTCAGATAGGAGGATACATGAACTGGCCAATACCAGAATAAAGTAATTGGCCAGTAGAGAAAGATAGGAGCGAGTTAGGTGAAACCTAGCGCACTTTACTGAGGTTATGAGCGACAATCTTATCGACCATTGAAGCATGACCTAGATTTTCACTGCGGCCATGACCCATTATCCAAGTAAACAAATCTGGATCATCGCACTCTAATAGCGACACAAAATCTTGTTGCTCATTCTCTTTAAGGCTTTCAAAACACTCTTCAAAAAATGGCATGATAACCACGTCGAGTTCTAGCATTCCACGACGACACGCCCATTTGATACGCGCTTTTTGTTCTGCGGTATACATTGTAATTCCTCACCTAATCGGTTGATTTTCGCCGAGTGTAACAAGCAAATTGCTTTGCAACTAGTACGCCAGTCACACTCCCGAGCAAGGTCAACATTTTCTCTACCTTGGGAGGATTTAATGACGCACTACGCTAAAGGTTGTTTCTCAATAGGATTAGGCGATAACATACGTCTATTGAGATTCTATTAGGTAACGATCATGGATTGGCAAAAAGACTTTGCTCCTTTACAGCTAGCATCAACGGACTCACTGCCAGAGTTGGCCATTGCGCCTCTAACGGCTTGGGGAGCGATCACACTCATGGGCGACGATAAAAAGTCCTACCTCCAAGGGCAAGTGACATGTGATGTTGTGACGCTTGATGAGCACTCATCAACGTTTGGTGCTCATTGTGATGCAAAGGGGAAGGTTTGGAGTGTATTTCGCTTATTCCACCACAATGGTGGCTACGCAATGTTTCAGCCAGCATCCTTGATCGAAAAAGAGCTTGCGGAACTGAAAAAATACGCCATTTTCTCTAAAGTTGAGTTTGCCCATAGTGACGAAATCGCACTAGGCGTTATGGGCTGTAATGCCAGCATTTTAGTTGACTCCCTTTCAGAAGAGTCGGGGAATGTTCGTCGTATCGACGGCGGCAGCGCGGTTAAGATTGATGATCAACGCTGGTTACTATTAGTGACAGAAGCATCTGCGCAGCAGATTGTCGCTCAAAGTAATGCAAGCACAGTAGCCGAAGATTTATGGACGCTACACGATATTCAATCTGGCACTCCATTGCTTAACGCAGAGCAGCAAAATGAGCACATTCCCCAAGCAATTAATGTTCAAGCTGTGGACGGTATTAGCTTTAAAAAGGGCTGTTATACCGGTCAGGAAACTGTCGCGCGCGCCAAATACCGAGGTATGAACAAACGTGCTCTATTTATTGTCCAAGGCAGTGCTGATAAGGCTATTGATGACAATGCAGAGTTAGAACGTGCCGTGGGTGAAAACTGGCGCAGTGCGGGTAAATTGCTTGCAAGTTACCGCTTTACAGATAACACCGCGCTAGCATTAGTAGTACTGCCAAATAACCTCGACGATGACGTCCAATTACGCTTAAAAGAGCAACCAGAAAGCTCATGGACCATCGCGCAACTACCCTACTCGTTACAAGACGATGAGTAATTCATTTTCTACCCATATCACTCAATACTTACAAGCGCAGCAGGTGGCATTTCGCCTGCTTCCGCACCAAACGCCGGCGACAACTATCGAGGATGCTGCTGCGCAGCGAGGCATTCGTCCGGAGCAAATGGTCAAATGTATTGTGCTCAGAGATATGAGTAATCGCTATGCCATTGCTTGCGCGCCCGGTAATCAATCGGTTGACCCAAAAAAGGTCCGTGCATTGCTTAACTGGCGACGAATGACCTGTGTCTCAATGGAACAAGTCGCAAGCTTGACCGGATATCAGATAGGTACTGTGGTTCCTCTACTGCTTCGCACCCCAATGGAGATCATATTTGATCAACAAATTTTGAATGAACCAGAGGTCACCATCAGCAGTGGATCGAATATGGCCGGAGTCGCGTTGAACTGTGCTGATTTGATCGAGTTGTGCCAACCGAAGATCGCACCGATCTGTCGCGATTAAACTATCTGGCTAACCCATTTGCGTTAATCTCATCTCTAAAAATTACATCATGTTGCATAAAATATTGATCATTTTCGCATCATATAAGATATTCAATTAAATTATTATTCATTTAATGAGCATATATAGTCACAGGGGAATTTTTGCAGTATTCTAATCTTGTTGGTTAAAGTTCAAGCAAAATTAGTTCATTCTGCTTGGCACTCGTTTGAAAGTCGGTATGTAACTCTTAAGCGACGTGTAACCTTCTCCAACAAAAAAGTGAATCCACTGATTGTTTCAGGACATCCACTTTTTGTGTAATGCATCTGTGACTATTCGCCCGCGTAACTATGCGGGCTTTTTTTTGAATAAATTCACCAAAAAATCACATCTAATAAAAAAGTTAAACTATTCTTTAAAGTAACTGTCACAAAGATAAGGCTTAATAGTGCTCGTGCTCCCCAACGGGTTCAATAACTAGAATATAAATGGGGTAATTATCACAATAAAATAGATATTTATCCGTAGATTTGTCTACGGCAGCACAAATATCCAAAAACCCAGTTTCTACTGCATATTCCACCACCATAATCACATAATTTCAGGTGGATAATTCGTATAATTTGCAGTGCTTGCTAAACATAAGGACAAATGTATGAGACTGTTTAAGCGCTATACACCAGGTATGATTGCTAAACACATTAGTCGGCTATTCAAGGGAAGAATTTATATCTATGGCGTAGGTAAATTTGAGTTCGATAACGGCAAACTGATTTTGCCAGAAAGAGCGGAAACACGTCACTTCAAAGCGGTTAAGGAAATCAACAAAGAAGTCATGAAACTACGCTGCGCTTACGCATAAAGAATTAGAAAGGGTTGGCATTTGCCAACCCTTTTAGTTTCTGTGAATCAAGCTACTACGACTTAATCACCGCTCGCTGAGCAAGCTTGGGTAAGTTCCCGGTAAGTCCAAGCGCACGCTTCATAATTTCATCTTTTGCGCCTGGCAATTGACCCACCAGCTTCATACCAATGCCGCGAATCAATTTCTTGGCAGGATTGCTCCCTTCAAACAAATCTTTAAAGCCTTGCATTGCTGCGATCATTTTCGCCGCCTCAGCTTTACGCCAACGTTCGTAACCTCTGAGATTACGCTTAGTGCCGAAGTCCTCACCCTTTTGCCAAAGCTCGATCACTTCTTGCGCCAAACTTGCCGCATCCAGTAAACCTAAGTTAACCCCCTGCCCTGCAAGTGGGTGGATGGTATGAGCCGCATCACCAACCAAAGCAACACGCTCAGTCACAAAATCACGGGCGTAACGCATTTTAAGTGGGAAGGCAAAGCGATCACCTTCAACTTCACACAGGCCTAAGCGATTATCAAATTCTGTCGTAAGCACTTTATTAAACTCACGGTTTGACATTTCGACTAAGCGTTCTGCTCGGTTTGGTTCTGTTGACCACACAATCGAGCTTAAGTTGTCTTCACCTAGGGGTAAGAAGGCTAATGGGCCTTGTGGGGTAAAGGTTTGGCGAGCAATACGCTCATGCGCTTCTTTGGTGCGAACATTAGCGACAATCGCACTATGGCCATAGTCCCAATGGGTTAACGGGATATCTTGCTGCTTTCTTACCCAAGAATTCGCGCCATCAGCACCGACAACTAATTTCGCCGTTAATGATTGGCCATTATCAAGCGTCAACCAAGCTTCGCTTTCACCCATTGCCATAGAGGCACATCGCGCAGGCATAAATAGCGATACATTCGCTTGCTGTTTCACTTGGTCAAGCAGTGCTAATTGAATCACGCGGTTTTCAACAATATGCCCAAGATCTGGCTGAGCAAGCTTCTGTGCTTCAAACTCTATGCGTGCAAAACTATCTTGCTCCCACACTTCCATTGCACGATAAGGGGCCGCTCTACGCTGCATGATTCCCTGCCATGCACCTAAGTTACGCAAGATAGACTCGCTTGAGCGACTTAAGGCGGAAACACGAACGTCTGGTAACGTATTGAGATCGCTTTCAGGCTCACAGCTTTCAATTACAGCGATACGCAGATCGGTATCTTTAAATGCGGCCGCGAGTGCTAAACCAACCATTCCACCGCCAACGATCGCGATATCTACACTTTGCATCATATGTTTGTTGTCCTTGTTGCTGACTTATCGAGCCACCAAGCCTAAAGTTCTTTTGAGTAAGGGCGCTTTTAGCGGAGCAAAATTATCCATAGCGAACAGCCCCAAATTACGACCTATACGCATCGTCAAATAGTCATTCGAAAAGATATGCACTAGAGATGATGTCATTGAAATGGTCGCGTGACGATCTTGTGCTCTGGCTTGCTTAAATTGCTTGAGAACACCATATTCACCGGGGTCTTGCGGATGATGCGCAATACACTCCGCTAAAGTCGCGACATCACGAATACCCAAATTAAACCCTTGTCCTGCTATTGGATGCAGTGTCTGCGCTGCATTGCCGACAATGGCAAAACGATGGGAAACATTTTGCTCTCGGTAGCGCAATAACAGTGGGTAGTTGGCCCGCTGCCCGGCTTTTTCTAACTTGCCAAGACGCCAACCAAAGCTCGCTTGTAACTTAGCCAAAAAGGCTTCGTCACTATAATTCATCACTTGAGCGGCTTCGTCTGGCCTCAGACACCATACCAGAGACATTCGGCCTTCAGACATCGGCAGCAATGCCACTGGACCGGACTCTGTAAAGCGCTCAAACGCACGTCCATTATGCGCTTGTTGAGTAGTAATATTAGCAATCACAGCCACTTGGTCAAAATCGTGCTCTGAAAGCGTTAATCCAACCTGCTGACAACAGGTAGAAATCGCGCCATCTGCCGCCACCAAAAGCTTACCTTCAATCTTTTGATTGTCGCTTAACATCAGCTCTACTTTTTCTTGCTGTCGAACAACTTGCTGTACCGAGGCATGAATCAGCTCGATATGTTCATCTTGCTCAATTTGCTGATGATAAATACGTCCAACATCGGCAAGCTCAACCACATAACCCAACGCGTCAACGGCGAGTTCATCGTTTGTTATATCCGTCATTCCAGCATGAGAGCGATCCGATACGTGGATATGAGTAATCGGTGTTGCAACACTCTCAATCTGTTGCCAAAGCTCAAACTGCTTGAGGACATTGACTGTGCCATAGGAGAGCGCAATCGAGCGAGAATCAAACCCCGGATGAGCCTGGTGATCAACAGGAAACGGCTCAATCACAGCAATAGATAACGGCTGAGATGAGAGCTTATTTATTGCCAGCGCTAACGTCATTCCAGCCATTGCGCCACCAGCAATGACGACATCAAACTGCTTCATGGACCTACCTACTTAGTGAATAGTTGGAGCGGCTTGCTGGGTTGGTCGTTGACCAAATTCAGAGTGAATCGTCAAAACGCACGCTTTAACATGCTCAATTACCTGCTCAAGCAGTTGCGCCTGCTCTTCTAGGTCGTCATCTTCATCAATGCCAAGCTTAGATATTTCTTCCAGATCAGCCAATGCTTCTTTGACATCCTTAGAGGCTTTTTTAAGTTCAGCGTTAACGAGACCTAAGCCGGAAATATAGTGGTTTACCCACTCAGCCAAACCATCAGCAATATCAAACAGTGATGCACTTGCTTCTTCATCAGGAAGTAGAATTTCTAGGTCCATACCTGAGCCTGTCAATTCGCTGATCGTTGCATCCAGCGCCGCTTGTGCCAACTGTAAAGACTTTGTTGGCCATCCCATACCTTCGCTGACATAGTCATAAACCATTGGTTGCCAGCTTTTGTCCGTCAAACTAAGACCGCCACTGAGCATACCGGTTAATAAACCGTGCAATTCAGCTGGATTGACCGCTAAACCGGCTGACTGTAATTCACTCGCAAATGTCAGATAATCTGGTAGTTGTTTGTCGCTCATTAGAATGACCCAATTGAAATAAATAAGCTCAATCGTATCACTTACCAAAGCGGCCGAAAACGAACGATTGCTCAATTGTGGGCACCTTTTACTCAATTTGCCCAATTACTGTGTTATTGTGCGCTGAATTGCACCACAGGTTCTGGAAAAGCTTGAATCTTAATGGGCGTTTTTCTATAGTTTCCTCCTCGGTGATTGTTTGCTTTATCACCTTAGGCAACAGATATTAGAGTCGATATGAGTAATCAAGCGGTAGAAGTTGAAATCTTAGGTAAGTTAATGCGGGTAAATTGCCCTGCTGGACAAGAAGAGTCTTTGATTAACGCAGCCCAACGTCTAGAAAGCCGCCTGACTGAAATGGCAGAAAAGACTAAAATTACTAATGAAGTCCAATTACTGACCTTTGTTGCATTAAACTTTAGTCATGAGCTTGAAACTCGTGATAGCGATTCAAAGCAAGAACAAAATGCACTGTTTGAGCGCATGGAACAGCTCTCAGCCTCTTTAGATAGTGCAATGAGTAAAGTGAAGCCAGGACAGCAATAGCCTTTACAGTACCAACAAAAATTTACCCTGGAGTGTGCGTTAGGGGATTACGTCCCTGAGCCGATAAGCAATACTAAAGGGTTAGTACTTGGTTGCTATTGAGCAAGCTCGGCATGCACCGAGAAGCCTACGGTAACCATTGCTGATCCGCCCTGAACCAGCTGGTTCATGGGTCAAACATCTCCGACGACACTCTGGGGTATCCTCCTTTGAATGCCCATAAACTATGGGTATTATCATGAAGTTCTCTCGACAAGACTTTCGCCAATCTATTCGCCAGCGACGTAATCAGTTAAGCGAAGGCTTCCAGCACCAAGCTGGACGAGATCTTTGCCAGCAATTTTTATCTCTGCCTGAAGTCAAACCCGCTCAGCACATTGCTTTGTACTTATCGGCGGATGGTGAAGTGGATACCATGCCACTCATTGAGGAGCTCTGGCGAAGCGGTAAACATGTTTATCTCCCTGTGATTCACCCCTTTTCGAAAGGCCACTTACTTTTCCTTCACTATACAAAGCACTCCCCGATGGTGCTTAACAAGTACCAAATCGCTGAGCCGAAACTCGACCAAACCCAGATTATTCCAGCCCAATCACTCGATGTTATTTGCACGCCTCTAGTTGGGTTTGATTCCGCCGGACATCGATTAGGCATGGGTGGCGGCTACTACGATCGCACCTTAGCGCCATGGTTTAAGACCGGCCAAGGTCCAAAACCTATCGGCCTTGCTCACGATTGCCAGCATGTCGACGCCCTACCGATTGAATCGTGGGATATCCCACTGCCCAAAATTGTGACTCCAACCAAGGTTTGGCAATGGTAAATTTCTACGCTCACTCATCACTTCAAGTATGATACGGATAAGGCTATAATCGCCGCGCAAACGTTAATACAACCTCTTTTAGGAGATGAGCATGACTCAAGATGAAATGAAGAAAGAAGCTGGCTGGGCTGCACTTAAGTATGTCGAAAAAGGCAGTATTGTTGGTGTAGGTACCGGTTCAACAGTGAATCACTTCATCGATGCATTAGGCACTATGAAAGAGGAAATCAAAGGTGCGGTATCAAGTTCCGTTGCTTCAACCGAGCGCTTAAAAGAGCTAGAAATCGAAGTCTTTGATTGTAACGAAGTTGCGGGTCTAGATATCTATGTTGATGGCGCTGATGAAATCAACGCTGACCGCGAGATGATTAAAGGTGGCGGCGCAGCGCTAACGCGTGAAAAGATTGTTGCCGCAATCTCTGACAAGTTTATCTGTATCGTTGACAACACCAAAGCTGTTGACGTACTTGGTGAGTTCCCACTCCCTGTTGAAGTAATCCCAATGGCACGCTCTTACGTTGCACGCGAGTTGGTGAAACTTGGCGGTGACCCAGCTTACCGTGAAGGCGTGACAACGGATAACGGCAATGTAATCTTAGATGTTTACGGTCTAAAAATTACGAACCCTAAAGATCTAGAAAACAAGATTAACGCACTACCAGGCGTAGTAACAGTTGGCCTATTTGCACACCGTGGTGCAGACGTCGTTATCACTGGTACACCAGAAGGTGCAAAAATCGAAGAGTGATAAGATACTCATCGATTCTTGTTATTTCATTACAAACGGCACCTTAGGGTGCCGTTTTTGTTGTTTATCTATATAAAAATTATTCCTTATTCCGTAATTTTCTTACCCAAACTGTATTTTTTTTGTTAACTTAGTGAACAGAAGACGCACAAGGAAAACGTTTGCGTCACCTTGTGAGGTAACAAAACGTTTGCTTTTATTACATTACAATCTTTGTGCGCCAGTTAAGCCCCAATTTCCCCACTTTAAGGACGAAGATAATGGCCAAAGTTTCACTGGAAAAAGACAAAATTAAGATCCTCCTGCTCGAAGGTCTTCACCCATCTTCTGTAGAAGTACTTCAAGCAGCTGGTTATACCAACATTGAATATCACAAAGGCTCACTACCAGAAGAAGAGCTGCTGGAAGCGGTGAAGGATGTTCACTTCATTGGTATTCGATCACGAACAAACCTTTCCAAGGAAGTGATCAGCGCGGCTGAAAAGCTGGTTGCGATTGGCTGTTTCTGTATTGGTACCAACCAAGTCGATCTTAATGCTGCAGCTGTACGCGGTATTCCAGTGTTTAACGCACCATTCTCAAATACTCGTAGTGTAGCGGAATTAGTCCTTGGTCAACTGCTTCTACTTCTACGTGGTATTCCAGAAAAAAATGCCTTGGCACATCGTGGCATTTGGAAGAAGAGTGCCGACAATTCATACGAAGCTCGTGGTAAACGCTTAGGTATTATCGGTTACGGCCATATCGGTACCCAGCTAGGCATTATTGCAGAAAACCTTGGTATGCGCGTTTACTTCTACGATATTGAGAACAAGTTGTCTCTGGGTAACGCAACGCAAATTCATACCATGAGCGAGCTACTGAACAAGTGTGATGTGATTACGCTACACGTACCAGAGACACCAGAAACGAAAAACATGATGGGCGCTGAAGAGTTTGCTCGCATGAAGCCAGGCTCAATCTTTATCAATGCCGCTCGTGGTACTGTGGTCGATATTGAAGCGCTTTGTCACAGCCTTGAAGCTGGCCACATCGCTGGTGCCGCTATCGATGTGTTCCCAACGGAGCCAAAGACCAATGCTGACCCATTTGAATCACCGCTACAGAAATTTGATAACGTTATCTTGACGCCGCACGTAGGTGGTTCAACTCAAGAAGCGCAAGAAAACATTGGTGTAGAGGTTGCTGGTAAACTAGCTAAATACTCAGACAATGGTTCTACGCTATCAAGTGTTAACTTCCCTGAAGTATCACTGCCTGAGCACCGTGATTGCTCACGTCTGCTGCACATTCACCAAAACCGCCCAGGTATCCTAACGCAAATCAATACCATCTTTGCTGAGGAAGGAATTAACATTGCCGGCCAGTACCTGCAAACAGCAGCCGACTTTGGTTATGTTGTGATCGATGTTGAGACCGAGCGTTCAGAAGAAGCACTAGCGAAACTGAAGAGTATCGAAGGTACTATTCGCGCTCGCATCCTGCACTAATCACTAGTTGCAAGGCACAAAAAAACCACCGACTTAGCGGTGGTTTTTTTATGGGAGTTCAGTTTTTAAGGCTTAAGAGCACGCTCGCCGCGAGCGATACCAACAACACCACTTCGTGCGACTTCTAGAACTTCAGTGACTTCTGACAGCGCTTGAATAAAGGCATCAAGCTTTTCACTGGTTCCCGCCATCTGAACCGTGTACTGAGAAGCGGTGACATCAACAATCTGACCGCGGAAAATATCCGCTGTTCGCTTCACTTCTGCGCGAGAGAAACCACTCGCTTTGACCTTAACCATCATCAGCTCACGCTCAATATGATCGAGCTCTGATACTTCTTGAACCTTCAACACATCAATCAACTTATTGAGTTGCTTTTGGATTTGTTCCAGTTCCATATCATCTGAAATCGTTGTGATATTCAGACGCGACAAAGTTTCATCGTCTGTCGGAGATACCGTCAATGACTCAATGTTATAAGCACGCTGAGAAAACAGACCAACAACACGAGACAAAGCGCCCGGTTGGTTTTCCATTAGTAGTGAAATAATGTGTCTCATATTAAGTTCTCTCCGTCTTGCTTAGCCACATATTGTCCATACCTTCGCCTTTAATTTGCATAGGGTATACGTGTTCAGTTTCGTCTACATTGATGTCGACAAACACCAGACGATCTTTCATGTCCAGCGCTTGCTTCAAACCAGCTTCAAGCTGATCTGGTGACTCAATACGAATACCAACATGCCCATACGCTTCAGCGATAGCAGCAAAATCCGGAACGGAACTCATGTATGAGTTAGAGTGACGGCCTTGGTAAATAATGTCTTGCCACTGCTTTACCATGCCTAAGAAACGGTTATTCAAGTTAATGATTTTTACAGGAATATCATATTGCATCGCCGTGGATAGCTCCTGAATATTCATCTGGATACTACCGTCACCTGTCACAACCACCACTTCTTCGTCTGGCTTAGCAAATTTAACGCCCATGCCTGCAGGTAGGCCAAAGCCCATCGTGCCTAGGCCACCAGAGTTAATCCAACGACGTGGTTTGTTAAATGGGTAATATAGAGCGGCAAACATTTGGTGCTGACCAACGTCTGATGCAACGTAGGCATCTCCACCGGTCAATTTATGCAGCGTTTCAATTACTTGTTGCGGCTTAATACGCTCTGGAGAAGTTTCGTAGGATAAGCACTTACGATCACGCCATACTTGGATCTCATCCCACCAGCGGTTCAACGCTTGTTGATCATTGGTACTACCTTGCTCTTCAAGCAAGTTCACCATCGCCTGGAGCACTTTTTCCGCAGAGCCTACAATCGGCACATCCGCTTTAACGTTTTTCGAGATCGACGACGGATCGATATCAATATGCATCACTTTCGCGTTTGGACAGTACTTCTCAAGGTTGTTTGTGGTTCGGTCATCAAATCGAACCCCAACACCGAAAATCAGATCAGCATTATGCATCGCCATATTGGCTTCATACACACCGTGCATACCCAGCATACCTAGCGCATTTTTGTGCGTGCCAGGGAAAGCCCCAAGCCCCATTAAGGTGCTAACAACAGGTAGGTTTAGCGCTTCAGCTAACTCTGTTAAGTGTTTTTCAGCTTCAGAGATAACAGCACCACCGCCGACATAAAGCACGGGTTTCTTGGCTTCTAAAAGTGTTTTCAAACCTTTTTTGATTTGCCCTTTATGGCCAGTAGTCGTTGGCTTATAAGAACGCATCGAGATTGATTCTGGGTACTCATACGGCAGTTTGATTTGCGGGTTCATGACATCTTTTGGCAAATCGATAAGCACAGGTCCAGGTCGGCCTGTTGTTGCAATATAGAAGGCTTTTTTAACCGTTTCGGCGATATCTTCCGCTTTCTTCACGAGGAAGCTGTGCTTCACTACTGGGCGCGATACACCCACAATGTCACACTCTTGGAAGGCATCATTACCAATCATATTGTTTGGTACGTTGCCTGAAATAACGATCATTGGAATTGAGTCCATATACGCTGTTGCAATACCCGTAATGGTATTGGTCGCGCCAGGACCAGAACAAACCAGTACTACACCCGGATTACCGGTTGCTCGCGCATAGCCATCCGCCATGTGCGTTGCTGCCTGTTCGTGACGAACAAGAACGTGTTTAATTTGGTCTGTTTTTGCATGAAGTGCATCATAGATATCGAGAACAGAACCACCTGGGTAACCAAAGATCTGTTCAACGCCTTCTTCGATCAGAGATTGAACGACCATCTCCGCACCGGACAACATTGCTGCCATACTTTTCTCCTTAACCAATTCACCAAAGTGTAAGGTCAACACTCTGGGCTGGTTTTACATAGTCTAGGTCTTATTCGTAGCCTAAATCGAAATACTTCCACTTTTTCGGCTATGTCTTGTCTGTAGTTAAAATCAAACAAGTTCACGCAACAAATGTAACGTTTTATTAGCAACGGGTCTAATGCGACTCCTCTCCCACTTTAAACGATATGCTATTTTTCAACACTAAATCACAAAAACAGCCTACACAGAGCAAATAAAACAGAACTTTACTCTGACAATCACTTAAAATACGTTGAATAATATCCGAGAAAAGTAACGCCTGATGATAATCGACAACCATTTTATTAAATCTAAAGTGGCAAAAAAAATCCCCCAAAGCACTTTAAGTGCGTTGGGGGATTATTGAACAAGAGAAAAATTAACTTCGCGAAAAACTACTTCTTATCCGCTTTATCGTTATACATTTCTTCGATTTCATCCTGATATTTGTCATTAATGACTTTGCGACGAAGTTTCTGTGTTGGTGTTAGCTCACCATCATCCATAGAGAAGGCTTTCGGTAGCAGCTTGAACTTTTTCACCTGCTCAAACTTGGCCAACTCTTTCTGCAGATCATTGACGCGCTTCTCTAGCATCTCAACTATTTGGTGATGCTTAACCAGCTCTACGCGATCGTGATACTTAATATTGAGCTCTTTTGCGTACTCTTCTAGGGAGTCGTAACAAGGGACAATCAATGCAGAAACAAACTTGCGTGTATCAGCAATCACAGCGATTTGTTCGATAAAATGATCTTTACCAATCGTACCTTCAACCATTTGCGGCGCGATGTACTTACCGTTAGAGGTCTTCATCAATTCTTTGATACGGTCGGTAATGAATACATTACCATTTTCATCAATGTGACCTGCATCACCGGTCTTTAAGAAGCCATGTTCATCGAAGGTTTTTGCCGTCTCTTCTGGCATCTTATAGTAGCCACGCATAACCATTGGACCACGTACTAAGATCTCGTTGTTTTCACCGATCTTAACTTGAGCGCCAGGCATCGACATACCAATCGAGTCTGGGTTAAAGCACTTATCATCCCAACAAGAAACCGTTGCGGTAGTTTCTGTCATGCCATAACCCAACTTAACGTTGATACCAATAGCGTGGAAGAAGCGACCAATCGTCTCATCAAGCTTTGCGCCACCACATGGCATAAAGTTGATTTTTCCGCCCAGTAACGCACGTAGCTTTGATAGAACCAACTTATCGGCTAGTGCATACGACTTCTTCAGCATCAATGAAGGTTTGCGACCTTCTTGATGACAAACCGCCATCTTAGCTCCCATATTCACCGCCCAAGTAAATAGGACTTTGCGAATAAATGGCGCTTTGGCGACCTTTTCATGGATTGCAGAAAAGATCTTCTCGTAGAAACGCGGAACAGCACACATCACAGTAGGGCGAACTTCACTTAAGGCATCACGTACTTGCATGGTGTCTTGTAGATAGCAGTTAGTCGCGCCTTTGTAGAGGACGTAGAAGGTCCAAGCTCGCTCAAATACGTGGGATAGCGGTAGGAAACACAATGAAACATCAGACTCAGATAGGCTTAAGCGTTGATCATGACCTTCAAGTTGAGCGGCGATGTTAGCGTAATCAAGCATGACCCCTTTAGGCTGACCAGTGGTCCCTGAGGTATAGATAAGTGTCAGTAGATCATCGAAATTAGCTTGAGATAAACGCTCGTCTAGCTCGGCTTGCTGCTCGGCTTGAGCGTTGGCAATAAACTGCTGCCAACCTATCGCATGTTCAAAACCACCAAGCTCAATCTCATCCGACATCGCGACAATCAGCTCTAACTGTTCACATTGGTCATAGATAGAGACAGCAGCATCGAATTGTGGCTGTTCACCAACAAACAGAATACGTACATCCGCGTCTTGTAAGATGTAGGCGGACTGTGCCGCTGTGTTTGTTGGGTAAATAGGTACCGTAACAGCGCGTAGTTGAAGCGCAGCAAAATCAGCCACAGTCCATTGTGGCATGTTGTTGGAGAAGATACCGATCTTATCCTGAACTCTGATTCCATGAGCCAATAGAGCAAGTGATAGCGAATCAACTTGCTGACCAAACTGCTTCCAGCTAATGCCGTTCCACATATTGCCGACTTTATGCTTAAGTGCAATACGGTCACTGCCATTGGCAATTTGGTCTCTAATTCGTTTTACGATATGAAAATCTAAGTTGGCCATTCTTCGTCTACCTTTAGCTTACACCTGTAAGCTTTAATCAGCGCACAAGTGTACATTTCGGACTAGAAAAGGCAACTGATGAGCGTCAAAGTTATCAATATAAATAATAAAAAACCTCGGACAGTATTCACCATCCGAGGTTTTATAATTTCGATGATTGAGTCGATTAATCTAATGCAACGACTTCACCACAAATCATCATAAGCTGGTCACGCAACCAGATATGACCTTTGTCTTTTTCGCTCGATTCGTGCCAGCTAAGGAAACCGCTGATCTTGCCGTTTTCAAATGGGAACTCGATCACTTGCAGTTGATCTTTGTTTGCTGCGTTTTCTACCATCCAACGCGGAGCAATTGTTACTAGTTCAGATTGACCGACAACGTACAATACGTTGCTCAGGCTTGTACCTTCATAGTACGCCTGTACATCTAGATCGCGATACGCTTGCTCTGAGAAACTACGCTGACCATGTACTTTCGATAGTTTTGCGTGACGTTCACGAAGCAATGAGTCTGCCGTTACCACTCCTTGAATGCGAGAATGACCTTTAGATGCCACAACAACTAACTCATCTTGGAAGATTTCAGTGCTAGAGAAGCCTTGCTCATCAAAACGCGCGTAATCAATAACAAAGTCGATTTCTTGGTAACGCATACGCTCTGCAAGCTGACGGTCAAACTCCGCGTCAAGATGAAGCTGCACATTTGGTGCTAACTCATGAATCGTTGACATGATTTTCGGTGCGAAACGCATATCACATGGGCTGCAAATCGCTAGTTTAAACAGGCGAGTTGACGTTTCAGGTGAGAATACTGAGCTTGGCAATTCGTTACGAATTAACTGTAGAGCCTGACGAACTGGACCAAATAACTGGCGAGCACGCTGGGTTGGTTGAATACCACGACCTTGACGCATGAACAGCTCATCATTAAACATCACTTTCAGGCGAGCAACGGCATTACTTACCGCGGGTTGAGACATACCTAGATTGTGCGCTGCACGAGTAATGTTTTGCTCTTGCATAACGGCATCAAAAACAGTTAATAGGTTTAGATCTACTCCACGTAAAGTACTTTCCATGCGGTAGCTAGCAATAGCACTCATAGACTCTTTCTTGTCAATCATTGGGCAAGCCTCTTAATTCTTCAGCGTAAATGGTTCTTAATTCAAATTGAGTTGGAATAGAAAACCCAAATCTCGTCTCATCCGTTATATTTATTTGTTAGATGTTTACTGACGAATTCCTACTATCAACGAATCATTCGGCGTTTAGCAATAAGATTGACAATTAATCATCATTTTTTACTTAGCAACTAAAAAAGAACTTAAATTACAGGCAATTACCCTCTCTATAAAAAAAGATAAATAGTTAGAATTACCTTTGATATATAAATATTTTATATTAACCCCAAGTGTTACAGCGGCGTATCAAGCATCAACATGAGTTATTAATGGCAAGTCAGATACAAAAACCACATCAATAGATGACACTACTAGGCAAGAGTGCTTGCTCTAAACTCGCGTCACATAGCTGGGAAAATCCACTTTTTCCCATAAGGATTGTCTAAGAACGGTCGTATCTCCCCACTCACCTTGCTTAATCCAACACGCTAATGCTGTAGCTACATCAGGATAAGTGACACTTTCTGCACTCGACTCATCTAACCAATGCCGTACCACCGAAGCATCCAGAATATCCATCCGCGTTGCCAATCCCAACTCTTCTAGGGTTGCCACATTGCTCACCTGCTCAAACTGTCCCTTTAGTGGTTTAAGCAACAGTTTCTTACCTAGGGAGAGTGCCTCCGATGGAAGTTCAAAGCCTCCGTTAGTGATTACCCCTTTACAGCGACTTAAACTGGACTGGAATGTATCAAAGCTCAATGGAAAGAATTCAATATTTTCGATGTGCGTGTGTTCGATAATCTCAGGATGAAAACAAACGAAAGATTGGCGAGTAAAGCGCAGCAGTAGCTCAGTGATATCGTTGATACTTTCAAACGGTAAATAGACCAAGACAAATGCTTCTTCTCGGCACTCTAAATTCGTTGTATGGATAATGGGAGGCAAGATGGGCTGTTCAAAATGATGCCAATGTAGACCGATATAATGATCTGCAGGTGCAAAGTACTCTATCACTTGTCTATCTATCCAACTCGCTCCTTGTAAAGGGACCGCATAGCGAAACGCATTTTGGTGACTGACACTAATTGACGGGACGCCTCGTTTTTTAGCAGCCCAGGCTGATACGGGCTCAAAGTCATTCAGAACCAAATCATAATGAGACAAATTCAAATCATTCACATCATTCCATAGCTGCCACAAGTTATTAGACATCAATGTTTTCGTGTAGTTAATACAGCCTCGCTCAGTAATAAAAGAGAGGCCGCGACGAGTTTGATAGTCACCAAACTCCTCCATAGAGAAATACTTGGATTTTTCTCGCCCGGTGAATAAGTATTCAACCTCAATACCTTGCTCAACCAGACAGCGCGACATTGCCCTAGCGCGAGCAATATGGCCATTCCCAGTACCTTGTATGCCGTAGAGAATTTTCACTTATATTCCTCCAGTCAGTGCCATAGCTAGCTTGGCGCAACCAATTCCTAATGCAGCTCCGAGAATCACATCGGTAAGGAAATGAACGCCAAGTAAAATACGGGCACTGGCGATCAAGCTAGCCCAAGTGAAAGCAAACATAGTCAGGTCGCTATACCAATGCGACACCAACGTAGCCATCAAAAATGCCGCAGCGGTATGCCCTGACGGCAAACTGTATCGGTCACTTGGCGTAATAAATGAGGTCACAAGCTCTGAGCAGTCATGAGGACGTCGACGTTTAAAAAGGTTTTTAACTGCCCAGTAAATAGGTAATTCGATGGCAAAGGCGGTAAGGCCAACCAAGAGGAACAGTTGGCCTTTATCCCCACCAAAACCACTAGCGGCTAATCCAAATAGTACATAAAGATGGCCATCTCCTGTATGTGAAATAGCCCTGCTCACTCTCGATAGAGGGTATGAGAATTTGTGCTGCAGACAGAACAGCGAAAACGCCAGATCTAATTTCGCAATTGGCTCGATAGAACGCATTACCGACTCCTTTTGTACAGTATTACGCCCAAGCTAAATCGTGTTAATGACAGGTGGGTGACGCTTTCACTGAGTTTCAATGACACTACCCGTCTGGAGTAACTCTTCACTGTAAACACACAAGTCACAGCGAATTCCACGAAATCGCTCTGCCACATTCATCCTTTTTATGAAAACAGCCATTAAGATTACCTATTTTGCGGGATTCTCTCTTGAACTGATCTGACTTGCACAAAAAAACAACTTTAGGGTTGACGTTACCTCTCGAGTGCGGTACTAATTTGTTAACTTAAATATGTGGATTATTTAACGCCCTTAAAGGAATCGTTAACAATGATGAACCGTTTTTCTATCCTGCTGAGCCTCCTCCTTATCGTGAAAACATCGCGCGGGTAGGCTGTGGAAGAAAAATAACCACAAAGATTTTCAAAAAGCCCGCACTTAGATGCGGGCTTTTTTATACCTAGCTTTTGTAGCTAGGTAATGGAAGTAAACGATTAACGGATGCGATAAGCATCGAATCACTAAGGAAGCACTCATGAACGATCAAGTCATTATTTTCGACACCACTCTACGTGATGGCGAACAAGCGTTGTCAGCAAGCTTGACGGTTAAAGAAAAACTGCAAATTGCCTACGCACTTGAAAGGCTGGGTGTGGATGTTATTGAAGCAGGTTTCCCAGTTTCATCACCAGGTGATTTTGAGTCAGTACAAACCATCGCACGCAATATTAAAAACAGCCGCATCTGTGGCCTTTCGCGTGCCGTCGCAAAAGACATTGATGCAGCTGCTGAAGCGTTAAAAGTGGCGGACCAGTTCCGTATTCATACCTTTATTTCTACTTCTACTGTCCATGTTCAAGACAAATTACGCCGTAGCTATGATGACGTGGTTGAAATGGGTGTTAAAGCTGTCAAACACGCTCGTAAATACACGGATGACGTAGAGTTTTCTTGTGAAGACGCGGGCCGTACTCCAATCGATAACCTATGTCGCATGGTAGAAGCTGCTATTGATGCAGGCGCGAACACCATCAACATTCCAGATACCGTTGGCTACACAGTACCCAATGAGTTTGGTGGCATTATTCAGACGTTATTTAACCGCGTACCTAATATCGATAAAGCGATCATTTCTGTGCACTGTCACGATGACCTAGGTATGTCTGTTGCGAACTCAATTGCAGCTGTACAAGCCGGTGCTCGTCAGATTGAAGGCACCATCAATGGTATCGGCGAACGTGCGGGTAACTGTTCGCTAGAAGAAATTGCAATGATCATCAAAACACGTCAAGAGCTACTAGGTGTTCATACTGGTCTAAAACATGATGAGATCCACCGTACCAGTAAGTTAGTTAGCCAACTTTGCAATATGCCGATTCAAGACAACAAGGCCATCGTAGGCGCTAACGCATTCAGCCACTCTTCAGGTATTCACCAAGATGGCATGCTTAAGAACAAGAATACCTACGAGATCATGACGCCGGAGTCCATTGGTCTGAAGAACCAAGCGCTTAACCTAACCAGTCGTAGTGGTCGTGCTGCAGTGAAGAGCCACATGGACACCATGGGCTACAAAGAAGAAGAGTACAACCTAGACGCTCTATATGAAGATTTCTTGAAACTAGCGGACCGTAAAGGCCAGGTATTTGATTACGATCTAGAAGCTCTAATGCACTTCTCTAACTTGCGTGAAGAAGATGACTTCTACAAATTGAACTACCTAAGCGTGCAGTCTGGTAGCGTAATGGCGACAACCAGCATCAAGCTTCAATGTGGTGATGAAGAGCAATCTGAAGCAGCAGTAGGTAATGGCCCTGTCGATGCGTTATACCAGTGTATCTATCGTGTAACGGGTTATGATATTGTTCTAGACAAGTTCGATTTAACCGCGAAAGGTGAAGGTGAAGATGGACTAGGTCAAGCGGATATCATTGCGAACTACAAAGGTCGCAAATATCACGGTACCGGTGTTTCAACCGATATCGTAGAAGCTTCAGGCCAAGCATTACTTCACGTAATCAACAGCATTCACCGTGCTGACAAGATCGCTGAGATCAAACAGAAAAAAATCGAAACAGTATAAGTAAGACTCCAGGGATGCGAGTCGTTCCTGGAAGAGATAAAAACTAAAGGAATAACATGACAGACAAATCATACAACATTGCCGTTTTACCAGGTGACGGCATTGGCCCAGAAGTGATGGCTCAAGCGCATAAAGTTCTAGATGCGATTGAAAAAAAGCACAGTATTCACTTTGCTCGTGATGAGCACGATGTTGGCGGTATTGCTATCGATAACCATGGCTGCCCACTTCCAGACAGCACAGTAAAAGCCTGTGAAGATTCAGATGCCGTTTTATTTGGCTCAGTTGGCGGCCCTAAATGGGAGCACCTACCACCAAATGATCAACCTGAACGTGGTGCTCTTCTACCACTTCGTAAACACTTCCAATTGTTCTGTAACCTACGCCCAGCACAGATCCATAAAGGTCTAGAAGGATTCTCTCCGCTACGTGCTGACATTTCTGGTAACGGCTTTGATATCGTTGTTGTGCGTGAACTGACTGGTGGTATCTACTTCGGCCAGCCTAAAGGGCGTGAAGGCGAAGGTCCAAACGAGAAAGCATTTGATACTGAGGTTTACCACCGTTTTGAGATCGAGCGTATCGCAAAGATCGCCTTTGAATCTGCTCGTCTACGTGACAAAAAAGTGTGCTCTATCGATAAAGCTAACGTATTGCAAAGTTCGATTCTGTGGCGTGAAGTCGTTGAAGAAATCGCGAAAGACTATCCAGATGTTGAGCTTTCGCACATGTACATTGATAACGCAACAATGCAGCTTATCAAAGATCCCTCTCAGTTCGACGTTATGCTTTGTTCTAACATCTTCGGCGACATCATCTCAGATGAGTGCGCCATGATTACAGGCTCTATGGGCATGCTTCCTTCAGCGTCACTGAATGAAAGTAAGTTTGGTCTATACGAACCTGCTGGCGGCAGTGCTCCTGACATTGCAGGTAAGAACATCGCCAACCCAGTGGCGCAAATTCTATCAGCAGCATTAATGCTACGTTACAGCCTAGGTGAAGAGGCTGCAGCGCAAGATATTGAAGCCGCAGTTTCTAAGGCTCTATCCGCAGGCGAGTTAACCGCTGACCTTTCTGGTGATAAGCCGGCACTATCGACTTCTGAGATGGGCGATAAAATCGCAGAGTACATCTTAAATTCTTAATTTAAGCAGACAGATAATAATTATTCGCTCCTGATAAGCCGTTGTCGGGAGCTATACACAGGATAGTGATAATGGGCAAAACATTATACGAAAAAGTCTACGACGCACACGTTGCCGTAGCCGCTGAGGGTGAAAACCCAATCTTATACATCGACCGT